>JAPWUT010000068.1 GCA_028275425.1 Anaerolineae bacterium
TTTATTTTGGGGGCACATCCCCCAAACCCCCTGGGAGGGGGCTGCGCCCCCTCCACCCCCGTTTGCCCACCCCCGTTAGCTTATGGTTCGCCGGCGTTTTGGGTCCCACTCGTGGCGGGGTTGCTAATGTGGACTGCTTGCCCCTTTTTAAGGTTTTGTGGGGGCACACCCCACGGCCCCTCGCCAGGGGGCTTTGCCCCCTGGACCCCCGTTTTGCCCGCCCCCGCGGGCTTTGGGTTTGCCAGCGTTTTGGGCCCCTCGTTGGCTGGGCTAACTTCTCCTCCAATCACTCGCCAGAATTCTCCCCCTTCTCTCGCAGGGAAGGGGGCCAGGGGGTTAGGTCAGAAGGCGCATCCCCCAGGCCCTCCGCTGGGGGATTTTGCTTCTTGGCCCCCCTCTTCCTCCGCCCCCTCAAGAATTCCTTTTCGTTGTCAAATACTGCCCCTAAAACCCCGTTCACAAAGCGATAGGAGCTATCGCTTCCGAAGAGTTTGGCCAGCTCCACTGCCTCGTTTATGGCTACCTTCACAGGAGTTTCCTTAACGTAGCCCATTTCGTAAAGCCCAAGCCTCAGAACGTTGCGATCAATACAGGATAACTGTTGAACGGGCCAAGCGGGGGCATATTTGCTTATGAGAGAATCAAGTTGCTTGAGGTTGGCCAGAACCCCTAAGACCAAACGCCGAACGAATTCGGCTTGCTCCTCAGGCAAGGGGTTCTCCTCAAGCCTGTCCTTAATGACTGTTTCGGGATCGTGCCCCACTATGTCAATTTCAAAGAGCGCCTGTAAGGCTAAGATGCGAGCGTCCCTCTTCTTGCTCTCCATACCCTAAGCTTTCTTCTTTACCCCTTCCACCCGAACGTTAACCTCGGCTACCTCCATGCCGGTGATGTTTTGGATAGCCCTGGCGACTTCGCTTTGTAGCTCAAGGCCCAGTTTGTACATGTTGGCTTCGGCGCTGGCAATGACGTATAAGTTCACCCAGACCTTATCGTCTTCCACTTTTATCCCAACCCCGCCATCCGGGATGTGTAGGCTAAAGGGGCCGGGAAGAGCCATAGCCACTACTTCCGGGTGAGATAGAACGGTGAGCCTGACTATGGTTTTGAGGACTTTCGGCGATATCACTACTTTGCCCAGAGCTTTGTATTCCATCAGACCGCTAACCCCCCATCTACTGCCAGGACTTGTCCGGTTATGAAGCTGGCTTCATCGGAAACGAGGAAGGCCACGGCATTGGCGACATCTTCGGGTTTTCCGGCCCTGCCCAAGGGTGTGAGCTCTACCGCCTTTTTCTTAAGTTCCTCTGGCAAGGAAGCGGTCATGTCGGTCTCAATGAAGCCGGGAGCGACAGCGTTAACGGTGATGTTGCGCGGGCCAAGCTCCTTGGCTAAGGCTTTGGTAAGGCCTATGAGGCCAGCTTTGGAGGCGCAGTAGTTAGCCTGGCCTGGGTTCCCCCTCAGCCCCGCTACGGAGGAGACGTTTACTATCCGGCCGTAGCGCTGTTTGAGCATGGGCCTGAGGACCGCCTTGCAGCAGTTGAAGGCGCTTTTCAGGTTAGTATCAAGCACTTCATCCCAATCGGATTCTTTCATCATGGCCAGAAGGTTATCCCGGTTTATTCCGGCATTGTTCACCAAAATGTCCACTTTGCCGAAGGCTTTGAGGGTTTCTTCCACGAGGCGCTGGGCCTCTTCAAATTTGCTCACATCGGCTTGAATGGCTATCGCTTCCCCGCCTTGAGCTTTAATCTGTTCCACCACCTCTTGAGCAGCCTGAGCTCCCTTGTTGTAGTTAACCACCACTTTTGCCCCGAGCGAAGCCAGCTTCAGAGCTATCGCCCTCCCTATCCCACGGGAGCTTCCTGTAACTATGGCAACCTTTCCGTCAAGCCTCATCTGTCCCTCCAGTTCGGCTTAATTTTAGCTCTTCGGGAAGAAATTTTCAAGTTCAGATGGGCCTTCAATGTTGAGCACGTTTGCCCCTGGCACAGTCCTCTTTATGAGGCCGGCAAGCACTCTCTTTGGCCCTATCTCTACGAAGGTATCCACCCCGCTTTCGGCCACAAATTCCACGGACTCTTTCCAGAGAACAGGCTTCGTAAGCTGAGTGGCAAGCTCCTCTTTTATCTCCGCCGGCTCTTGGATAGGCCGGGCCGAAGTGTTAGCTACCAAGGGGAAGGCGATGGGCTTAAAATTTACTTTGGCCAATGCTTCCCTTAGGCCAGCCTGAGCTTCTGACATAAGCTCGGTATGGAACGCCCCACTTACTTTGAGCGGTATGACTTTTGCGCCGAGGGTTCTGAGGAGCTGCGAGGCTTCTTCCAGCGCTTCCTTGTGCCCTGCCAGGACATATTGCTCCGGAGAGTTGCGGTTGGCTATCCTTAGGCATAGGCCTGTCCGGGAAGAAACCCTGTGGCATATTTCTTCAAGCCTTTCGGGTTCTATCCCGATAACGGCGGCCATCCCTCCCCGGTTCTTCTCCCCTGCTTCTTTCATAAGCTGGGCCCTTGTCCTTACCAGTAGTAGCCCTTCCTCAAAGCCTATTGCTCCGGCAGCGGCCAAGGCTGTGTATTCTCCCAAGCTGTGCCCGGCGACGAAGAGGATTTCTCCCAGCCCACCCCTTCTCTTAAGCACTTCCCAAAGGGCCATGGAGACGACGAAAATCGCCGGTTGGGTGTTCAGGGTATCGTTCAGCTCTTCCTCCGGACCTTCAAAGCAGAGGCGGGAAAGGGGGAAGCCAAGGATTTTATCGGCCAAGCGGAATACTCTGGCCGCTTCAGGGTAGGCCTCAAAGGCCTCTTTTCCCATCCCAACGTATTGGGAACCTTGTCCTGGGAAGACTAAGGCTACTTTCATTTCACCACGTAGGAGGGGAGTTTGCGGGTGAGGATTTCTTCGGCTTCGGCCACTATGCGCTCAATGAGGACTTTTACCGGGACTATGTCGTGGATTAGGCCGCAGGATTGCCCGGCCATGAAGGAGCCGTTTTCCCAATCTCCCTCCAGGACTGCCCTCCGGAGGGCGCCGGTGCCGAAAGCGATTATCTCCTCCTCCGATGCCCCTTTCTTCTCCAGCTCTTGGAAGCGATAGGTCATCGGGTTCTTGAGGGCTCTTACGGGGTGGCCGAGGCTTTGGCCTGTGACTATAGTGGCTCTATCGTGGGCTTTTACTATTTGCTCCTTGTAAACTGGGTGGGCTATGCATTCTTCGGTGCAGATGAATCGGGTGCCCATCTGGACTCCAACAGCTCCCAAGGCGAGGGCAGCGGCAAGGCCTCGGCCGTCGGCTATGCCTCCGGCTGCAATCACCGGGATTTTTACCGCATCTACTACTTGCGGGACAAGGGGCATTGTTGCTACATCCCCTATGTGTCCACCCGATTCCATCCCTTCGGCCACCAAGGCATCGGCTCCCATTTTCTCAAGGCGCTTGGCCAGCGCTACCGAGGCTACCACCGGGATGACGATTATCCCTGCCTCTTTCAAGGGGCCGATGAAGGGGCCGGGGTTTCCCCCTCCAGTAGTCATTACCGGGACCTTTTCCTCTATACAAACCTTCACAACTTCTGAGGCGTAAGGGGAGAACAGTGGAACGTTTACCCCGAACGGTTTATCGGTACGTTCCCGGACCTTGCGGATTTGGTCCCTCACGTAGTCTGGGGGGGCGCTTCCGGCCCCAATTATCCCAAGCCCTCCCGCTTCCGAAACGGCCGAGGCCAATTCGGCGGTGGCTACCCAAGCCATCCCGCCCTGAATTATGGGATGCTTTATTCCCAAAAGGTCGCAGAGCGGTGTCCTGAGCATATTGCCTCCCGAGGGATTTATTCTTCTTCTACCTCCAACACCTTAACCCCTCGGTAGTTTCCGCAGTGTGGGCATACTCTATGAGGCAAAGTAGGTTTGTGGCAGGAAGGGCAAAGGATGAGCTGGGGTGGCTTTACGGCGTAATGGCTCCGGCGCCTATCCCTTCGGCCTTTAGATACTTTCTTCTTAGGCAAAGCTCCCATATCCAACACCTCCTTTCATTTTTCCAAAGTAGCTTTAAGGGCTTTCAGTGCTGCCCAACGTGGGTCTATCTCTTCCTCTTGGCACCCGCACGGCCCAAGGTTCAGATTATGACCGCAGTGGGGACATAGTCCGGCGCAATCGGGCTTGCACAGGGGTTTCATGGGGATGTTGAGGATGATGTATTGCCGTATGACTTCAGTTAAGTCCAAGATGTGGGAGGAGTCAATGAGGTTGCTTTCTTCCACTTCTGCTGGGTCCCATGACAGGTGCGAGCCTGTCTCTATGTCTACGGTGGCTTTGAATTCTTCTTTGAATTGGAATTCAATTGTCTCCACCACGGGTTCCAAGCAGCGGCTGCAGTAGAGGTTAAGGGGGATTTGGAATATCCCCGTTACGAGGATATTGTGGCGGCCGGCGTGCAAGAGTATAACTTTGCCTTTCAGGGGGCCGGCTGGGCTGAAGCTTTCGTCCAGCCCTTCCACCGATTCGCAGATTTCATACTCTCGGAAGGCCCCTGTAGGCTCTTTCAAAAGCTGCGCCACATTAAAGGTAAGCAATTCTGTCCCCTCCTCTTTAAGTGTCCAAATTATATTACAGCTGTGGAGGCCTGTCAAAACTGGCTTAAATTTTCCCCACCCCCGTGGGCTGAGGGTTCGCCAGCGTTTCGGGCCCCACTCGTAGCCGGATGGTAAGAGTTAGCTGCTTTCCCCCTTCTTTGAAGTTTTGGGGGCACATCCCCCAAGCCCCCTGGGAGGGGGCTGCGCCCCCTCCACCCCCATTTGCCCACCCTCATGGGCTTAGGGTTCGTCAGAGTTTTGGGTCCCACTCGTGGCGGGGTTAGCCTCTCCCCCTCCCTTGCCTTTGCCGATTTTCCCCTTCCCTCGCAGGGAAGGGGGCCAGGGGGTTAGGTCAGAAAGCACACCCCACAGCCCCCGCCAGGGGGCTTGCGCCCCCTGGACCCCCTTTTGCCCACCCCCGCTGACTTTGGGTTCGCCAGCGTTTAGGGTCCCGCTCGGGGCGGGGTTAGGTCGGAGGGAAGGGGTATAAGGGCGGGGGTCGCCCCCTTCATTCCGGTTTAATGCAGGTTGGCAGGGCTGGGCTTGGGCCGGGGGGGCAGAGGGGTTGTCTTCCTATGGTTCGGGCGCGTCGGTTTCGCTCAATTTTTCCGCTTTGGTTCTTTCCAGGGTATAATTTATTCCAAGCAAAAACCTTGCGGAGGTAAAAGGCATGGAGAAGCTTGGACCGGAAAAGCTGCGCCGAGTTTGCCCCATTGAAGCTATCCCTTGCTCTTCCTCGTTGGAGCTGCAACCACCCGCAGAAATAATCGGCCAGGAGAGGGCAATGAAAGCCCTTACTTTCGGCCTGGATATTGATAAGAAAGGCTTCAACATCTACGTGGCCGGGCTTCCAGGAACTGGACGCACTACGGCGGTGATGAGCTTTCTGGAGAAGGTGGCAGCTCAAAAGTCCACCCCGCCCGATTGGTGCTACGTTTACAATTTCAAAGACCCGTATCGGCCAAGGGCTCTGCGCCTCCCACCGGGCAAGGGCAAGCTCTTCAAGAAGCAAATGAACGAGTTCATTGAAGCCGTGCGGCGTGAAATCCCCGTTGCCTTTGAAAGCGAGGAATACGCTTCCCGCCGCGAGGCTTTGGAAGCCGAATTTAACGCCCGCCGCCAGGAACTATTTAACTTGCTGAACCGCAAAGCACGGGAGCAAGGCTTCCTCCTCCAATCATCCCCGGCTGGCATCTTCATAATCCCCACTAAGGACGGACAGCCCTTAAGCCAAGAGGCCTTTGAAAGTCTACCCGAAGAGGAGAAGGCCCAAATCATCCAGAATAGAAATGCCTTGGAAGCTGAACTGCGGGAAGCCTTCCGAGAAATGCGCCGCATGGAGAGGTCGTTCCAAGACCGCCTTAAGGAGCTGGACAAATCGTTAGTGGGGAACGTCGTTAACCGCTATTTGGAAGAGCTGCTGGAATCTTACCAAGATTATCCGGGAGTTAAAGAGTATTTGGAGGAAGTCCGGGACGACATCTACGAGAACCTTGACCAATTCCGCCAGCCGGAGGAGAAGGTTCCACCTGAGGTTAGGGAAAGGCTGTGGCGCCGCTACGAGGTCAATGTCCTTGTGGATAATAGCAACCTAAACGGTGCGCCGGTGGTAATTGAGCTCAATCCAACTTATCCCAACCTCATAGGCCGGATTGAGAAAGAAGCAGTCTTCGGGGCCTTGATAACCGATTTTACCCTCATAAAAGCGGGGGCATTGCACAGGGCCAACGGTGGCTATTTAGTCCTCCAGGCTGAGGACCTCCTCCGCAATCCCTTCGCTTGGGAGGGATTGAAGCTTGCCCTGGCCAACGGCAAAATCATCATAGAGGAAGTGGGGGAAAAGTTCGGCTTCATGACTACAAGAGGCCTCCAGCCTGAGCCTGTGCCATTGGACATAAAAGTAGTCCTCATCGGCACCCCTTACCTATACTACCTCCTCTACAACTTGGACGAGCAGTTCAAGGAGCTTTTCAAGGTCAAGGCCGATTTTGACACCCAGATGGACCGAAACGATGAGAACATCTGGGCCTATTGCTCTTTCATCTGCGGGGTTGTCGGCCGGGAAAACCTCCGCCCATTTGATGCCACAGGGATGGCCAAAATAGTGGAGTTTGGCTCAAGGCTGGCCGGGGACCAGGAAAAGCTTTCCACCCGCTTCGCCGAGATAGCCGATATCATCCGGGAGGCCAATTTCTGGGCCGAAAAAGATGGCTCTTCCTACGTCAAGGCCGAGCATGTCCAGAAAGCTTTGGATGAGAGGGTCTACCGCTCCAACCTAATCCAGGAGCGAGTCCGGGAAATGATTGAAAAGGGTGTGATTCTGATTGATACTGAGGGGGAAAAGGTTGGCCAGATAAATGGCCTTTCAGTGGTAAGCCTTGGGGATTTCGCCTTCGGCAAGCCGACCCGCATAACGGCCTCCATCGGGGTTGGTAAGGAAGGGATAGTGGATATTGAGAGGGAAACGAAGCTTGGTGGCCCCATCCACACCAAGGGGGTCCTCATCCTGACCGGCTACTTGCTCAACAAATACGCTCAGGATAAGCCTCTGACTCTGGCCGCAAGGCTTGTCTTTGAGCAGAGTTACGAAGGAGTTGAAGGCGATAGCGCTTCCGCGGCCGAAGTCTTTGCCCTGCTTTCGGCCCTTTCGGGCTTGCCTTTGAAGCAAGGCATAGCGGTGACCGGTTCTCTAAACCAGAAGGGAGAAATTCAGGCCATCGGAGGGGTTAATGAGAAGATTGAGGGCTTCTTTGAGGTTTGCAAGGCGAAAGGCCTGAACGGCCAGCAAGGGGTGATAATCCCCAAAGCCAATGTCCGCAACCTTATGCTCAAGGAAGAAATTGTGGAAGCAGTAAGGGAAGGCAAATTCCACATCTGGGCGATTGAAACTGTAGACGAGGGCATTGAGCTTCTTACCGGGGTTAAAGCCGGGGAGAGGCGGGAAGACGGGACTTTTGAGGAGGGAACAGTGAATTACTTGGTGGACAAGAAGCTTCGGGAGCTTTCCAAAACCCTGGAAGGCGAGGAGGAGAAATGAAGAGGGCATTGACCATAGCCGGTTCTGATTCCGGAGGTGGTGCTGGAATCCAGGCCGACCTCAAGACTTTTTCCGCTTTAGGGGTTTATGGGATGAGCGTCCTGACGGCCCTCACGGCTCAGAACACCATTGGGGTCCAGGCGGTCTTTGAGCTTCCCCCTTCCTTCGTAGCCCAGCAGATAGACTCGGTGGTGACGGATATAGGGGTTGATGCGGTTAAGACTGGGATGTTGGCTAACTCTGAAATCATCCACGTAGTGGCCGAGAAGGTCAAGGAATATCGCTTGCCAAACCTGGTGGTAGACCCGGTGATGAGGGCCAAAAGCGGCGACCCCCTCTTAAGGCCAGAGGCGCAGGAAGCCTTGGTGAAAGAGCTTCTGCCCTTGGCCCTGGTAGTCACCCCAAACCTTCCCGAAGCCGAAGCGCTGGTTGGTTTTCCGGTAAGGAACTTGGAGGACATGCGCCGGGCGGCCATGGCCATCCATGCGATGGGGCCGGCGTGGGTGGTGGTGAAAGGCGGGCACTTGGAAGGCGATACGAGCATTGACATCCTCTACAATGGCAAGGAGTGGTGGGAGTTCAGCGCACCTTACATAAATACTCGCAACACACATGGCACGGGTTGCACTTTTGCTTCGGCCATTGCGGCGTGGCTTGCCCGTGGAGCCGATGTTCCGGAAGCAGTTCGGCTGGCGAAGGAATAT
>JAPWUT010000069.1 GCA_028275425.1 Anaerolineae bacterium
AATATAGAAGAAAAGATTAAAACGCGCATTAAAGATTACGCCAAAATATTGAAGAAATATGGTCATGATATATTACAAGATCGGGCAGATGTTGTGTTTGGATTGTAAAGCGACAAGCCACCCTGGGGCATTCCCTGCAACCGGATCCGCTAGTGCCGGAGCCTGGGAACCCCCAGGCGCTCAATCGCTACGCCTATGTTTACAACAACCCGCTGCGCTACACCGATCCCAGTGGGCATGTCCCGGTCATCCTGGTGATGATGGGGATCGGCACCGCCACTGGAGCCCTCATCAACTACGGGTTGCAGGTGGCCGCCAACATTAGCCAGAATGGCCTTCAGGTGCAGGCCTTTACGAACGTCAACTGAGCTGCTGTCGGGGCCAGCGCCGTAGCCGGGGCGGTCGGTGGGGCCACTTTCTATGGAGCAAACGCGGTGTTTGCAGCGGCAACGTGCACAACGGAGTTTAGCCTTGGGAATATGGCTCTCTAGCGCGTTGAATGAGGTTGTATCAGGGCAAGTGGAGCTGGCAACGGCGGACATGCCGGAGGGGCAGCTGGTGTGGCTGGGTGCTTTTACGCGGAATGTAGTTTTAGCAGGCGAGCTAAGCAATGATAGAAGCACGGTTTTTACCAAGGCAATCCCATTAAAACCGAGGCTTTTGGCCTTCTCCAGCTAAGTTTTGACGAAGGGAATTTTTGCGCTATAATTTTTCAAAGCCCAAAGGCGATGACGGAGAGGAGTAGGCAGGGGGAGCCTGACAGAGAAGGGGAGGCGTGGCTGGAACCTCCCCACAGGTGAAGCCTGCTGAAGTTCGCTCCCGAGCCGGGCAGGCGAACAAGGATAACCTTAAGTAGTCTGCCGTTCTACAACTCGTAGTCATTTATTTCAGCCCTTGGGGCGAAACAAATGACCGGTTGCTTCCTGCTTCAACGAGGGGTTCTCCCCCTCTCCACAGGCGTTACTTCCCGGGGAACTCCCGGTAGGGCCGTTGAGGGTGGCCAGCCCATAATTAGGCTTGGTTTTCGCCGTCACCCTATCGGTCTTACGTGGCAGGGGAATTCGCTGCCACAGCCCCCCGGACCGATACTTTGTTAAGGTGCGCATAAACCCATTTCGAGCTTGGGAATATTTTAACACTACATGCCGGAATTGTCAAAAGCGCAGGTAAATACACAGGCTTTTTGGTTTGGAGCAGCTGGTCCTGGCTTCGTTCGCCAACAGTTGTCAACCCTAAGGAGAGGGCCGGCTCAAGCCGGCCAAACAGGGTGGTACCGCGGAGAGGGAAGGCTGCTCTTCGTCCGTGGAGGCAGCCTTTTCTTTATACCTCAGCCAGGAGGGTAAAAATGCTGGAAAAGATTAAAAGCCTGCGGGAAAAAGCCATCCAAGAGCTGGAAGCTTCAGCCGACTCTAACTCCCTTGAGGAATGGAAGAGGACCTATCTGGGCAAGAAAGGCTTCGTAACTCAGCTCCTACGCCAAATAGGAAGCCTCCCACCAGAGGAAAGGCCAAAAGCAGGAGAAGCAGCTAACCTCCTGCGGGACGAACTTACCCAACTCTACGAAGAGAAAGCTTCAGCCATCAAAGAGGCCGAACGCCTCCAGGCCGCCAAAGCTCAAGCCATTGACGTAACTCTCCCCGGAAGGAGGCCTCAAATCGGCGCCCTCCACCCCGTAACCCAAACCTTGAGGGAAATCATTGAAATCTTCTCCCGCATGGGCTTCGGAGTCTATGAAGGGCCAGAAGTGGAATGGGATGAGTATAACTTCGGCCTCCTTAATATCCCGCCCGAACACCCGGCCAGGGATATGTGGGATACCCTCTACATAGCCCCACCTTACGGTAAGGACGGAAATATGCTCCTCAGAACCCATACTTCCCCAGACCAGATAAGGGTCATGGAACTCACAAAACCACCAATAAGGGTTGTGGTCCCAGGAAGATGCTACCGCCACGAGGCCACCGATGCCAGCCACGAGTGGATGTTCTACCAAGTAGAAGGCTTGGCCGTAGATAAAGGCATAACCATGGCCCACCTCAAAGGCGTCCTCACTACATTCGTCCGGGAAATGTTCGGAAAGGAGAGGAAAGTGCGGTTCCGCTGCGATTACTTCCCCTTCGTAGAACCAGGGGCCGATATGGCCATGGATTGCATCGTCTGCGGAGGAAAAGGCTGCCGAGTGTGCAAGTTCACCGGCTGGCTGGAAATCCTGGGAGCCGGAATGGTCCACCCCCAAGTCCTGCGCAATGTGGGAATTGACCCCAACATCTATACCGGCTTCGCTTTCGGCATGGGGGTGGAAAGGATTGCTATGCTAAAGCATAAGATTGATGACATCCGCTATTTCTACGCTAATGACTTGCGGTTCCTGAAACAATTCCGAGCTTAAAGGAGGGGAACGATGAAAGTGCCTTTGAGCTGGCTGAAAGATTACGTGGAAATAAAGCTTCCTCCAGAACAGCTTGCCTATAAGTTAACCATGGCCGGCTTTGAAGTGGCCGAAATCCACCGAGTGGGCGAGCTTTGGGACCGGGATAAAGTCTTCGTTGGCCAAATAGTAGAGGTAAAACCTCACCCCAATGCCGACCGCCTCACAATCGCCGTTGTGGATTACGGAGCCAGCGAGCTTGTAGAGGTGGTCACGGGAGCCCCAAACATAAAAGTGGGCCAAAGTGGGCAGAAAGTCGCCCTGGCCCTCGCTGGAGCCCGCCTTGTGGACCCCTACGCTCCCCAGAAAACTTACTTTACCCTTAAGCCGACCAAGATAAGAGGAGTGCTTTCCCCCGGGATGGTCTGCTCCGAAAAGGAATTGGACTTATCCGATGAACACGAAACGGTCATAATCCTACCTGATGATGCTCCCGTAGGGATACCATTGGCCGATTACTTGGGCGATATCATCCTGGACATAGAAGTTCCCACCAATCGGCCGGATTGCCTATCAATCTTGGGGATTGCCCGAGAAGTAGCTGCCCTTACCGATGCCGAATTCCATCCCCCAATCATTGACTACCCGGAAGAAGGACCAGAAGCCAAAGAGCTTGTGGAAGTTGAAATTGCCGACTCCGACCTCTGTTCCCGCTATACGGCAGCAGTAGTGCTTGGGGTTGAAATAAAGCCATCGCCTTACCTCGTCCAGAGGCGCCTCAGGGCCGCCGGCATGAGGCCGATAAATAACGTTGTGGACGCCACAAACTACGTTATGCTGGAGCTGGGCCAGCCAATCCACGCCTTTGATTACGATAAAATCCGCGGCCGGAAGATAATCGTCCGAAGGGCCCGAGAGGACCGGACTTTCACAACCTTGGACGGCATCACACGCAGCCTCTTCCCCGATACCCTCCTCATCGCCGATGCCGAAGGGCCTGTGGCTATCGCCGGAGTGATGGGCGGGATGGAGAGCGAAGTAACCGACAAGACCAAGAACGTACTCATAGAATCGGCCAACTTCAACCGAGTGAGCATAAGGAGAACATCGCGGCTATTGGGCCTGAGGACAGAAGCTTCCCTCCGCTTTGAGAAAGGCCTTGACCCATACCTCCCACCCGAAGGGGGGAAGCGAACTGCACAGCTCATAAAGGAATGGGCCGGCGGGACCATCGCAAAAGGCTTGGTGGATGTCCACACACCGCTGCCCCCTCGCCGCACTATAACCTTCCACCTCAGCGAATTGGAAAGGTTCATCGGGATAAGCTACCCCAAAGAACAAGTTTCCTCCATCCTCGGCAAGCTGGGCTTTGAACTCAAGGAGGAAGAGCCACAGACCTACACCGTGACCGTGCCTACTCACCGAGGCGATGTTACAGAGCCGGCAGACTTGGTGGAAGAAGTGGCCAGGATAGCAGGCTACGACCTAATCCCAACGGAGATGATTCCGGCTCCCTCTTCCCCACAGATTTTCCCCGAGCTCCTCAAGTGGGAAGAAGCGGCCAAGGATGTGCTTGTAGCCTGTGGCCTCTACGAAGTCAAGACCTATGCCCTGATAAGCCAAGAACTCCTGGACCAATTCGGCCTTTCCTACCCCCTGCCTCTCCTCTCCGTCGCCAACCCAATGACTCCCGAACACGTTTTCCTCCGGCCGACCCTTCTACCAAGCCTCCTTCGCACCCTCGCTTACAATTTGCGCTTCCAGGATGGTGTTAAAATCTTTGAGCTGGCCCGAGTCTATCTCCCTCGGGAAAATGACCTTCCCCAGGAGAGAATAACTTTGGCCATAGCCATGGCCGGGGAAGCCGAAGAGCTGAGCTGGTTCGGAAGCAGCAGAAGACTGGATTTCTTTGACCTCAAAGGAGTGGTTGAGGAACTGGTGGAAAGGATGGGCATATCAAACTATCAGTTCATCCCAGCCGATGAACGCGCTTTCTTCCCAGGCCAAACGGCTTGGCTCAAAGTAGGCGAGGATACCATCGGAATCTTGGGCAAGCTCAACCCCGATATAGCCGAAGCCTTTGAGGTGGAGGAAGAGGTCTTCATGGCCGAATTCAACTTTGAGGCCCTCGCTTCCCACGCTTCCTCCCGGCGCGAATTCAAACCCGTGTCCCGCTACCCTGCTGTGGTCCAAGACATAGCCGTAGTGGTGGACGAGGAGATTCCGGCCGAGGAAGTGCGCAAGGTGATAATGGAAGCCGGTAAACCTTTCATCCGCAGCGCTGTCCTCTTTGACCTATACCGTGGGAAGCCAGTCCCGCCGGGGAAGAAGAGCCTCGCCTACTCTCTCACCTTCCAAGCCGATGACCGCACTCTCACCGACAAAGAAGTGACGAAGTTAAGGGAAAGGGTCATAAGGGAGCTGGAGAGGAAGCTCGGGGCCACATTGCGGGGGTGAAAGGATGCGGGCATTTCTCGCCGTGCTTCTGGCTATAAGCACATTTTTCCTCCTCCTTTTAGCCCCTTATCCGTTCCTGGCCCGCCCTGAATTCATTCGCCTGGAGTACTCCCGCCCGCATTTCCCCCCTTCTTCCCGCTTCGCCCCCGAAGAAAGGGAACACTTCTCCATCGCCACCTTGCGCTACCTCACCGCCAACGAAAGCCTGGAATACCTCAAGGCCCTGGCCGATGAAAATGGCCCAATCTACAATGAGCGTGAACTCGCCCACATGGCCGATGTCAAAAGGGTGGCTACCGGGGCTTTGTTCGTCCTGAGGTTTTCCTTGCTTCTTGCCCTTTCCTTAACTGTCATTTTCCTGCTCAAAGGGTGGAGGCGAGAGCTTTCCCTTGGCCTTGCAGGCGGGGCGGCAATGCTTGTAGCTTTAGGCTTAGCGATAGGGGTTACGGCCTTGGTAAACTTTGACTTCTTCTTCACACTCTTCCACCGGCTCTTCTTTGAAGGAGACAGCTGGCTCTTCCCCTATACTGATTCCTTAATCCAGCTCTATCCCTTGCCTTTCTGGGTAGACGCCACCAAATGGTGGCTGGTTATTAGCGGGGCCTTGACTATACTCACGGGCCTCATAGCGTTAGTACTCTATCGCTTCCCTTACGGCGCGGGCCAGGGCGGCAAACTCAGGGGTAAAAGTTAGGGAAAGGTCCCTGGGGTGAGGGAAGGGGATAATGAACTGAGCCTTCAGAGTGCCTGGGCGCGGGCTCATAACCATAACCCTATCGGCCAAGAAAATGGCCTCTTGAAGGTTGTGCGTGACCATTACCACGGTCTTGCAGCGGTTTCGCCAGAGGCCGGCAAGTTCTACGTTCAGCCTTTCCCTGGTCAGGGCATCCAAGGAGCTGAAAGGCTCATCCAGGAAGAGGATATCGGGGTCGTAAACCAGGGCCCTGGCCAAAGCTACTTTTTGCTCCATCCCCCCGGAAAGCTCCCTGGGGTAAGTGTGGAGGAAGCCTTCAAGGCCCATGGATTTGAGGAGGGAAAAGGCCTTTTCCAGGGCTTCTGAGCCGTTGATTCCCCTCACTTCCAGCGGGAGGAGGACATTCCCCAAAGCGTCGCGCCAGGGCATGAGGTTAGCTTTCTGGAAGACAAAGCCCATCTCCGGTTTCGGTTCCCGCAGAGGCTCGCCCTTCCAGAGGACCAGGCCTGACGTAGGCCTAAGGAGGCCGCTCAGGATGCGCAGTAAAGTCGTTTTCCCGCACCCCGATGGCCCTACAATGCATACAAATTCCCCTTCCCTCACCTCCAAGGAGACATCCCGCAGAGCCTCAACCGGGCCCCGCGAGGAGTTATAAACCATGCTAACGTTGCGTGCTTCCAGAATGACCACGGCTTTCTAAGGGACGAACTTGTTAGTAAAGGCTTCTTCTACACTGACTTCCTTGGTCACAAGGCCCATCTCTCGGAGGGTATTCAGCGTAGCCTCCCAGTCGGCTTTCTCCGTTCGGCCAAGGTGCGGCGCACTCCAGAACTTTATAGCCTCCTTGAGCACCTCCTTCTGCTCTTCCTTCATCTCCGGAACGTATTTCTTGCTTATCTCAAAAGCTTCATCGGGATTTTCCAAAGTATAGCGAAGGCCCTTCAAAAAAGCTCTGACGAGCCCTCGCACCAGCTCCGGGTTTTCCTTTATAGTCTTCTCGTTGGTAATTATCCCGTTGGAGATAAGGTTAACCCGGTCGGCCACAGGTATTACGTTTACTTTGTACCCTGCCAGGCGGAGCCGGACCGGCTCGTTCATAGCGTAGCAGATGGCGGCATCAACAAGGCCTTGGGTTAAGCTTTCCACCTGGGTATAGCCTATCTCTTGGAGGTTAAAATCCTCTTCCTTAAGCCCTTCGGCCTTGAGGAGGGCCCGCCACCCGACGTAGCTTGCTCCGAATAGGGCCGGTATCCCAATTTTCTTACCTTTGAGCTCCTGGAGGCTCTTTGCCCCTTTTTCCTCCAGTGAGACCACAACCACCGGGAAGCGGTGATACCATCCGGTCACATACACTACCGGTAGGCCCTGAGCTCTGGCCAGGAGAACTTGCTCCCCACTGGCCACAGCGAAGCTCAGTTCCCCCGTCCCCACCAGCTTGACCAAATCCATTTCCCAGCCATAGTTGAACTCAGGCTCAATGCCTTCTTCTCGGAAATAACCTTTTTCAATGGCCACGTAGAAAGGAGCGAACTGGACGTTGGGTATGTAGCCCATGGCTATGGTTACCTTTTGAGGAGCGGGGGTTGGTTTACTGCAACTGGCAAGAGCTGCGAGCAACAAGGCTAAAATGATCAGTTTGCCCTTCATGGTTTACCTCCATCTCATAAGTTTCTTTTCCAGCAAAGCCACGCCCAGGTATAAGGTGATGGCTATAGCTGCCAAGGAAGAGAGCGCCACGAAGAGGAGCGGCGTATCAAAGAGACCTCTGGCCAGGTTCACTAAAAAGCCAAGCCCCCTATCGGCGGCAATGAATTCTCCCACGACTGCTCCGATTACGGACAGAGTGACTCCAACCTTGACGCTACCCATGAGTATAGGCAGGGCGGCTGGAAGCTCAAGGAGCCAGAAAACTTGCCATCGGTTGGCCCTGAGGATGCGCATTAAATCGTAAAACTCTTGCTCCACGGCTCGGATGCCTACTATGGTCCCAACAAGCACTGGGAAGAATACCGTTAGTGCGCACACGGCTATCTTAGATGCCAAGCCGAACCCGAACCAGATTACTAAAAGCGGTGCGAGCGCTACCACGGGCATGGATTGGGAAACCACCACGAGCGGGGTAAGGTAAAACTCAAGGAAGGGGATTTTAGCCAAAAGGTAACCCAAGATGAAAGCTGAGAAAAGGCCCAAGCTTAAGCCTGCTCCTATCTCAAGGAGCGTAACCTTAGCGTGGAAGAGCAAAGTGCCATCGGCGAGGGCCAGCCAGAAGCGCCTGGCCACTTCTTCCGGATGGGGGAGGATAAAACTTGGGTATTGGCCTAAGCAAGCAATTGCCTTCCACAGAGCAAGGATTGTCACCACTGATAAGAGCCCGGCCAAGTAGCGAGCAATCCCTTTCACGTCTTCCTCCCAAATAAAATTGCCCCGAAGGCAAAACCTTCGGGGCAAGAAGAGAGTCCAAAAGCCCTATAAAAAGCCAAGGACCCTCCGGCCGACCTTCTCCCATCCGGACTATACCGTCGGCTCCGGCTTAGCGGCCCTTAAGGCCGTTGGACCGGATCAACCCAGGAGGTTTTCCTGGGCTCGCGGGCTCGACACCTTTAAACGGACCGGCAGGGCCAAGCCGGTCCAGGTGTCCTACCGCCGGTCGGGAATTTCACCCTGCCCCGAAGGTCAAGCCGTTCCAGCGGGCATGATTATAATGGCAAAGGCCAAACTTGTCAAACGGGAGGGGTCCAGGGGGCTGTCGGGGGTGT
>JAPWUT010000070.1 GCA_028275425.1 Anaerolineae bacterium
AACCCCGCCAAATTTTCCCCCTTCCCTCGCAGGGAAGGGGGTCAGGGGGTTAGGTCGGAAGGGGCCACCCCCGGCCCCCATCCCTAAAATATTATACCTCCACCTTGGAAAGCTCAGCAATGCCTTTGGACGGGGAAGCTGTGTGCTGGGGGAGGGCAAGGCTAAGGGGGTGTGAACTCTTGGTATAGGGGGCCTCTGCTTTAGGTTGCCAATTACCGCTTGTATTTTTTAAGCAAGTAGAAGCCAATGGCGTAGAGCATGCCGGCTGCGGGGATGGCAAATATGAAGCCCAGGAAGCCCATGGCTTTTACGCCAATCAATATGCTTAAAATCACTAAAATTGCCGGCATGCCCGTGGCTTCGCTTATTATCTTGGGCAGGAGAATGCGCACCAGAATTTGCTGGTATAGGCTCAGGGAGATGAAAAGCCAAAGGGTCGCTTCCGGCCGTTGAAGTAAGGCAAGCAAGGCCGGCAAAAACATGGCTATCGGGTCACCAAGGTAGGGCACTAAGGTTATAACCCCGCAGAATAACCCCACAGGTAAGGCAAAATTTAGCCCAGCAATCTCCATTGCCAGGATAACCCCAAGGCCGTAAAGGAGGGCTACAATCCCTTCCCCACGCACATAGGCCCCAAACGTCCTCTGCAGGGCATCAGCCAGGAAACTGAGTTCATCGTGGAATGATTGGGGGATAAGCTCCCGAATCAAGCGGCTCACCCGCTCTTGTTCCAGCATGAGGTAAAAGCTCAGGATGAACACTATGAAAGCTTGCGCTACGAAAGTGGCCAGGCTACCTGCCGCATCCACTACCCATCTTATGAGCAAAGTCCCCGCATTTTGTGCCCACCTGGTCAGCTCCGGAGAGCGGGCTAAGGAGTAAAGGTCAATGCCTATGTTGAACCGGCTTAGGAATTCTTGCAGAGAAGCGGCAAGCTCAGGAGCTCGGCTGAGGTAATCGGGCAGTTTTGAGGCTAACTGGATGGATTGCTGAATCGTTGAGGGCAACAGAAGCGTCCCCCCTGCGATTACGAGGCCTATAAGGACAAGGTAGATTATAACCACAGCCGCAGTGCGAGGAATCCGGAACACAAATGAAAAGCGCGAACCCTTCAAAGGCCAAGAGATGGAGGCTAAGCCGTTGACCGCAGGTTCCAGGATGAAGGTTATCATCCAGGCAAAGGCGAGAATAACTAAAACATCTTTCAGCCAGCTCAATAAAAACCAGAGCTTTTCCAGAAGGTACAAGGCAGCGATTATGGAGAGCATGATGATAAGCAAGCGAAACGCCCTATCCTGAGACGGCATTTTCCCTCCTGGCACTTTCTATGGTGATGAACTGCCTTATCCTCTCCAGGCGGGATAGTTCCCCTGAAGCCAGGAATAAGACCGATGAGCCCTTCGCTGTTTGGCAGGTAAGCCGAAGGGCCGGAAGGGAATGGAGGCCGAAGAAAATTCGCCCCCACTCCACCCCTTTCACCTCATCAGGCCTGAAGAAAAAATACCACATCCCCACCTCGCCCTTAGGCCAGAAAGGAGAAGGGGGAACGTAAGCCATTACTACCTTTTCCCCAGTGCAAAAGCCTTCAAAGGCTGCAGCTAAGTCTACAAAGTATCCTCGCTTCCTCTCCACCTCAAATGGGCCAGATGCCCGCACGAATACTTTTTCCTCCGGCCCAAGAGGGGCAACTTCTTCAATGGAGAATTGTTCCGGCTGGAAATGCAAGAACCCGGAACGGTAAGCCCAGTAACTCAGGATTACGAAGAGGAAGCTTAGGGCCAGAAAGATGGGGGAGATGATTATTCCCGCTGCTACTAAGATGGCCAAAAGCGCTACCCCAAAAGGAATCCACCCCACCCGACGGCGCCATAAATTGTAAAGCAACCAGAAGACGAGCCCTTTAGCCATATCGCCCAGGTTGTAAACTGGGACACATCTTTCACCTCGGGTGTGTCCCTTAGGAGATGCCCCTTGTAGGCCGACCTTTCAATCGGCATTAAAGGGCAAAGAAGGAGACGCCCGGCGAAATGGGGCGCTACCTTCACTTTCTGAAAAGCTTCCACAACGTCCTCAAGCCCAAAGCTCCTAGGAAAATTGCCCCCAGAACTACGGAGAGAGCTATCGGGTCCGGGGCAGAAAAGACCACTTTGCCATCGCCGTATTCCTTGAAAAGCTTGCCCCAGGGGGTTTCCAAGGCCGCTTTCACCCTCTTGTGCCCTATGAGGGGATACCAAAACACATCGTAGTAGAAGCGAGAAGCGATGTAGGACCAGGGGACAAGGGGGGAGCGAAGGAGGATGCCTTCAAAAGGCTTCAATGGGCCATGGTAAATCAACTTCTGCCCACGGGAAGCGAAAGTATCCTCTTGCTTGAAGCCCCAGTTCTGGGATAACACCCACTCTTTATCTTCCCCGACAATTTCAATCTCCTTCGGGTCACCGATGCCCAAGCCCTTCTCATGGGCAATCCGGATGAAGGGGATGCTCATCGGGTCAAAGCCTTGCAGCTTGGCCGAAATGGCATCTATGGCTACTTGGTCGGCACTGGCCAGGATTACGTTTTTGACATGCCAGCGCATTGCCCTTGGTCCGGCCCCATCCCCAGCAAAAGTCCCATCCATCACGGCAAATATGCCCGAATGAATCTCTTGCTGGATTGTCAATAGGTCCACCAAAGTTTCGTGGATTACGGAATGGGTCCAATGCCTCTTTTCGTTGAGAAGCCCGCCGAAGGCGTTTTTCATGGCCCCGGTGATGGTGGTGAAAACGTGGACTTTAACCGTTGGCAGGTGGATTATGTTTTTGCCGATGAACACCTCGGGGATGAATATGCCTTCGGGGTAGATTTTGTGCAGGACCAGAAGCTCATGCTTAGGTTCGTAGCGGACCCAACGGATATGGGGTTCGTAGAGGTGGATGCTGGGGATAAGGTATTTATCGCAGACGTATTTGTGCTTGTTGTTCCGCTCGCCGATGTAAGCATCCACCACCACAGTGCGGTTGTGAGCACCCCATATGCGAGTGTACCCATCCTCCAAAAGGGTTCGGATTACTCCTTCCAATTGCCAAGGTGTTGTGGAGCAGGCCGGATACCACGTTTGCCACGAAATGTTTATCTTGAGGATAGTTTCTCGGTCCTTGGGCAAAGCTTTTTCGTATTCGGCCAATTTCATGAGGCGCTTGTAATCCTCAAGGACTGTCTCAGGGGTTGTGCGAAGGACTGCTACTTTGCCTTTGCCCGGAAATTCCCCTAAAGCCATTTCCCCCTCCTCTAAAGCAAGTGTCTATAAGTTCTGACGAAGTTCTTTATGGAGCGGTCATAGGTCCTTTCTACTTCTGGAGGGAACAGGCAGCCGGGCAATTCCCCCATGCGGCGGTGGTAAGCGATGCATTCGCAACAGATGCCTTTCTTGTCGCAAGGCTCGTAAGTGCAGGTGCAGATTTTAAGGTTTCTTTCCTTCTTGCACTCCATGGGCCTTCCTCCCGGAAGAAATTAGGGGGCAAGTTACCTTCAAAAGGCAACTTGCCCCGATAGCCAGGCTCTTTTCAGGCTTACACTATGACCTTCTTCTTCAAGCCGTATTCGTGCTGGAGGGCAGCCTGTGCTGCAGCCAGTCTCGCAATGGGAACTCGGAACGGGGAGCAGGAGACGTAGTTAAGGCCTATGATGTGGCAAAATTCTATTGAGGCTGGGTCACCACCGTGCTCCCCGCATATCCCTATCTCTATGTCAGGCCGGACTTGGCGGGCTTCCTCCACGCACATCTTCATAATCCGGCCCACTCCTTCCCGGTCCAAGGTCTGGAAGGGGTTGGCTGGAATCACGCCCTTCTCTACATAAGCCAGGAGGAATTTGCCCTCGGCGTCATCCCTGGAGATGCCGTAAACGGTCTGGGTGAGGTCATTGGTGCCGAAGGAGAAGAATTCGGCGTAGCGGGCAAATTCCCCAGCCGTCAGGGCTGCCCTGGGGATTTCAATCATTGTCCCAAACTTGTATTTGACGGTAACCCCTTGCTCTTCCATCACCTTGCGTGCCGTCTCATCCACAAGCTCTTTGAGGATTTTGAGCTCATTGGCGTTGGCCGTGACGGGAATCATTATCTCGGGGTAGACTCTCAAGCCTTCCTTAGTGAGCTCGCAGGCGGCTTCCATTATGGCTCGGACTTGCATCCTGTTGATTTCGGGCCAGAGGACCCCAAGGCGAACCCCGCGGAAGCCCAGCATGGGGTTGGCTTCCCGCATTGCGGCTACTTTGCGGAGCAAGGCTTCCTTCTCCGCCAGGCGAGCCTTGAGCTCGGCGTTGTCCTTCTCATACTCAAGGCGAACCCGCAGCTCCGTAACTTCGGCTACGAGGTCCTCATACTTGGGCAGGAATTCGTGCAGAGGCGGGTCAATTAGGCGGATTATGACTGGTAGCCCTTCCATTACCCGGAAGATGCCCTTGAAGTCTTCTTTCTGAATTGGGAGGAGTTTGTCCAAGGCTGCCTGGCGCTCCTCCAAGGTTTCGGCCAGAATCATCTGGTGGACGATTGGGAGGCGGTCGGGCTCAAAGAACATGTGCTCGGTTCGGCACAGGCCTATACCTTCGGCTCCGAAGTTCCGGGCTTGCCTGGCATCCTTCGGGTAATCGGCGTTGGCCCAGACCCCGAGGCGCCGGACCTCATCGGCCCAGGAGAGGAGGGCGAGGAGTTCCTCTTCTTCCTCCAGCTTAGGCTCAATGGTAGTTATCGGGCCGACAAAAACCTCACCGGTGGAGCCGTCAATGGAGATTATATCGCCTTCCTTTACTACTTTGCCGTTCACGGTGAAGAGGCGACGAGTTAGGTCAATGTGGATGGCTTCACAGCCGGCAACGCATGGCTTGCCCAGGCCCCTGGCTACTACGGCGGCGTGAGAGGTAGCTCCACCGTGCTGGGTGAGGATTCCCTTGGCCACAAGCATCCCGTGCACGTCATCGGGAGAGGTCTCGGGGCGGACCAAGATTACGCTTTCCCCTTTCTTGCCCAGCTCTTCGGCGGTATCGGCGTCAAAGACAGCTATTCCCGTAGCGGCTCCGGGCGAGGCATTCAAGCCCTTAGCCAGGTAGCGCCCCTCGGCTTTGGCTTGCTCCTTGGCCTTTTCGTCAAAGCGGGGATGCAAAAGCTGGTCCACCTGCTCCGGAGTAACACGCATTATGGCCTCTTCTTTGGAGATAATCCCCTCTTTGACCATGTCTACAGCTATCTTGACTGCGGCCTTAGCCGTGCGCTTCCCAGCCCTGGTCTGGAGCATCCAGAGCTTGCCCCGTTCTACGGTGAACTCCATATCCTGCATGTCCTTGTAGTGGCGCTCCAGGAGCTCCGAGACCTTCACCAGTTGCTCGTAGACCTCGGGCATTTTCTCCTTAAGCTCT
Organism: Anaerolineae bacterium; assembly: GCA_028275425.1. GTDB lineage: Bacteria > Chloroflexota > Anaerolineae > SpSt-600 > SpSt-600 > SpSt-600. The sequence goes on from JAPWUT010000070.1 coordinate 5,392, forward strand.
TCAATCTTGTACGGGGTGCGGATTCCGGCCACTACGTCCTCACCCTGGGCATTGGGCAAATATTCGCCCCAGAGGATTTTCTCCCCGGTAGCGGGGTCACGAGTGAAAGTTACCCCTGTCCCTGAGTCATCGCCCATGTTGCCGAAGACCATCGTGACGATGTTGACCGCAGTTCCCCAATCGTGGGGGATTCCGTAGTAATTGCGGTAGTCAACAGCCCTCTTTCCGAACCAGGATTCAAATACGGCCCCGATGGCCCTGCGCAGCTGCTCGTAGGGGTCGGAGGGGAAATCTTCCCCCACGTGCTCTTTGTAAATGCGCTTGAACTCGGCCACAACCTCTTTCAAAGCCTCTACGCCAAGGTCGGTATCTTTCTGAGCTCCGTATTTCTGCTTGATTTTCTCAAAAGCTTCGTCAAACTTCTCCCCTGGCACCTTCATCACAATCCGGCCGAACATTTGGATAAAGCGACGGTAGGCGTCGTAGGCGAAGCGCTCGTTCTGGGTGAGCTTGGCAAGGCCTTGGAGGGTCTCTTCGTTCAGGCCCAGGTTCAGGACGGTGTCCATCATACCAGGCATTGAGACTTTGGCCCCGGATCGGACGGAGACCAGGAGGGGATTGGAGGGGTCGCCGAACTTTTTACCGGTCATCTTCTCCACTTCGCGGAGGGCTTCCAAAGTTTGCTCCCACATCCCCTCAGGGAACTTGCGTCCGTTCTTAAAGTATTCGTTGCAAGCTTCGGTGGTTATGGTGAAGCCTGGGGGAACGGGGAGGCCAGCCCTGGTCATTTCGGCGAGTCCGGCTCCTTTCCCTCCCAGAAGGTCACGCATGGATTCGCCACCTTCGCTGAACATGTAGACCCATTTCTTAGCCATGGCTTATCACCTCCTTAAATAAAAATAAAGTCAAGCCTGATTCAGGCAAGACTTCTTCGTCTATGCTCCCCCCTTTTTTCGGCGGGGGAATTAAGGCTTACGGGAAGGCCTAATCCTTATCCTTGCCCCTACGCTGGCCGGCGATTTAGTAGGCGTGCTCTTCTTTTGGGATTGCCGATCCCGGGCCCTCGCTTCTTCGGCAGTCCAACCTTCTAAAACGGCTTGGCGTGAGAGCTTAATCCGGCCATCTTTATCAATGTCTATGACCATGACCATTATCTCGTCCCCTTCTTTCACCACATCCTCAACCCTTGAGACCCGGCGATCGGAGAGCTGGGATTTGTGGAGCAAACCCTCCTTGCCCGGAAGTATCTCCACGAAAGCACCGAAATCGGTTATCCGCACTACTTTACCCAGGTAGATTTTGCCGACTTCAGCCTCCTCGGTGAGGCTTTTTATCATTTGGATAGCTTTTTCAACCCCTGCCCCATCAACGCCAGCTACGTAAACAGTCCCATCGTCCTCTATGTCAATCTTCGTTTTTGTTTCATCAATGATGTGGCGGATGGTACGCCCGCCTGGGCCAATCACGAGGCCTATCTTCTCCGGCTCAATCTTTATCATGCTGACTTTGGGGGCGTAGGGTGAAATGGATGACCTGGGCTTATCAATTAGTGAAAGCATTTTGTCCAGGATGAAGAGGCGTGCTTCCCGCGCCCGGGCCAGGGCTTCGGCCAGAACTTCGTGGGAGATTCCGGGAACCTTTAAGTCCATCTGGATAGCAGTAATACCTTTCGCTGTCCCGGCCACCTTAAAATCCATATCGCCCAAGTGGTCTTCCATGCCTTGGATATCGGTTAACAGAGCGTAGCGGCCATCTTCCTTTACGAGGCCTATGGATATACCGGCCACCGGCGCTTTTATGGGCACACCCGCATCCATTAAGGCCAAGGTTGAGCCACAGACCGAAGCCATAGATGTAGAGCCATTGGAGGAAAGCACTTCGGAAACAAGCCGTATGGTGTATGGGAATTCCTCCTCCGGCGGGATAACCGGGGCCAGAGCTCTTTCGGCCAGAGCGCCATGGCCAATTTCCCGCCGGCTTGGGGCCTTTATGGGTTTGGCTTCGCCTGTGGAATAAGGTGGGAAATTGTAGTGGTGGATGAAGCGCTTGGTTTCTTCGGCCATTAAGCTGTCCATTATCTGCTCATCGCTATGGGTTCCGAGCGTGGCTATGGTCAGAACTTGAGTTTCTCCCCTGGTGAAGAGTCCGGAGCCATGAGTTCTGGGAAGTAGCCCGACCTCGCAACTTATTGGCCTTATATCCTTGAGCCCACGGCCATCAGGGCGAATCCCTTCGTCCAAGATGCGCTTGCGGACGATGTCTCTGAGGACTTGGAAGAAAGCCTCTTTTATGTCTTGAGGAGAATGCTCTTGGCCAAGTTCAACCAATAGCTGCGCCAAGAGGGAATCTAAGGCTTCGTTCCTCTCGGCCTTTATCAGGTTTTGGTTGAGGATTTCCTTAATCGGAGCCTCAACCCTTTCGGCCACGGCTTTGAGGGTAGCCTCGGGAAGCTGGTACAAGGGGACTTCCATCTTGGGCTTCCCGACCTTTTCAGCCATTTCCTTCTGGACCCGGATGAAGGCTTGGAGGGCTTGGTGGCCAATCTTTATGGCCTCTAAAACTATATCCTCCGGCGCCTCCATTGCTCCCGCTTCTACCATGATGACCGCTTCCTCAGTGCCGGCTACTTTTATATCAATCAAACTCCGCTCCATCTGCGAATTGGTGGGGTTTACCACGAACTCGCCATCAATGTATCCTACTTTTACTGCCCCTATAGGCCCATTGAAAGGTATGTCGGATATGGTCAAGGCTGCGGAAGCGCCGACTATGGCCGGTATATCTATGGAGTG
>JAPWUT010000071.1 GCA_028275425.1 Anaerolineae bacterium
GTTGGCTACCACATTTCCGAAGAAGCGCTGGTCACCCCCGAGACAGAAGAAGTGCTCATAGTTCGGGTTCACAAAGATTTCCCTTCCTGAGAGAGCCTTGGCCCAGGTTTTCAACCGAACCAAAAACCTAAAATTGACCGACAAAGCCAGAGTCTGTCGGGCTTTTGGGGAAAAAGCCCGTGGCTTCATGTTCCGCCGCTCCCTCAAGCCCGATGAGGTCCTAATCTTCGTGAACGGTAAGGAAAGCAGATGGAACTCCGGGATACACATGCTCTTCGTGTTCACCCCCATAGCCGTAGTTTGGCTCAGCAAAGACAAAAAGGTGGTGGATAAAACCTTGGCTTTGCCTTTCCGGCCTTGGTATTTCCCCTCCCGGCCAGCCCAGTATTTCTTGGAAGGGCCTTCAAGCTTGCTGGAGAAAGTAGAGGTTGGGGATGAGCTGGAGCTTGAAGGGCTTTAGTCTATTGGCCATAGCTGCGATAAGCTTCGCTGCTCCGACTTTCTCCGTTAGCGTTAATCCTCTGCCCCTTCTTCCAGGGGAAACGGCTTCAGTATCAGTAAAGGCTTACACCAATAGCCCTCCGCAGGGGGAATTTGCGGGGCAACCCCTGAGGTTCGTCTGGGATGGAGAAAGCTGGGTGGCTTTCCTCGGAGTGCACGCCCTCACAAAGCCGGGGAAATACAACCTCCGAATCTGCCTCCCTTCAGGCCCCTGCCAAGAGATGGAGCTATCCGTGGCCCCTAAGTATTACCCTTTGGAAAGGCTACGCTTACCTGCGGAGAAAACGGCCCTCTTAAAGCCGGAGCTCGTGAAAGAGGAGAGAGAAATAGTGGCAAAGGCTTACTCCACATTCTCGGCCAAGCCGATGTGGTTTCTCCCCTTTTCCCCACCCCTAAAAGGAGAGTTAGTGGTAACTTCCCCTTTCGGCTTAAGAAGAGCCTACGGCAACTCTCCCCCTTCGGGCTTCCACGATGGGGTTGACTTTAGGGCCAAGGAGGGGATGCCTGTCTATGCCCCGGCGCCAGGGAGGGTCATCCTGGCCAGGGAACTTCTCTTAAGGGGTAAGATGGTCATCCTGGACCACGGAGCCGGCGTAATGAGCGGCTTCCTCCACCTTTCGGAGATAGAGGTCAAAGAAGGCCAAGAAGTTAAGAGGGGGGAACTTATAGGCAAAGTGGGGAACACAGGCCTATCCACTGCCCCTCACCTCCACTGGGAAGTTAGGGTGAACGGGGTGGCGGTAAACCCGCTTACTTGGCTGGAGAAGAGCTTCAGGCCTGAAAGGCCACCATTCCTCAAAAACCAGCGCGCCTGGCTTCGCTTAATTCCTTGACACCAATCCCGCCAAAAGGTATAATGAGCCCGGTTATTACCCCGTTGAAAAGGAGGACAAGATGTACGAAATCTTGGAGAAGCACGACCATTCCCCGGTAACTAAGGAGTTCAAGGTCTATGCCCCCAGGGTAGCTTCCAAAGCCAAAGCCGGCCAATTTGTAATAGTAGTTCCTTGGGAGAAGGGGGAGAGGGTCCCCCTGACCATAGCTGACTTCAGCCGGGAAGAAGGTTGGATAACCCTCGTCTTCCTGGTAGTGGGGAAAAGCACGAAGTTTATGGCCGGGATGAAGCCTGGCGACCGCCTGTACGCGGTAGTCGGTCCGCTCGGCAACCCATCCGAAATTGAGCATTACGGAACCGTGGTCTGTGTAGGTGGAGGGCTTGGCATAGCCCCCATTTACCCCATAGCCCGAGAGCTCCGGAAAATCGGCAATTACATAATTTCCATCATCGGTGCCAGAACCAAGGAGCTATTGTTCTGGGAGGACAAAATCCGCTCCGTAAGCGATGAGCTAATTGTGTGCACCGACGACGGCTCCTACGGCCGCCAAGGAGTGGTCACTGTCCCGCTGAAGGAACTGTTGGAAAGCGGCCGCAAAATAGACGTGGTCTGGGCTATTGGGCCGGCCATAATGATGAAGTTCTGCTCCCTGACCACCAAGCCCTTCGGGGTAAAAACAATTGTAAGCCTGAACCCGATAATGGTGGATGGCACGGGCATGTGCGGAGCTTGCCGGGTTGAAGTGGACGGAAAAACTCGCTTCGCTTGCGTTGATGGCCCAGAGTTTGATGGCCATAAAGTGGACTGGGATTTGCTCATGGCTCGCCAGAGGCTCTATTGCGAGCAAGAAAAGCTTGCGGTGGAACTATTTGAGAAGCAGGAGGCAAAGTGCTAAGGCCACAGAAGACCTACCTGCCCAGCGGCATCCGCCTTTTAGTCACGCCCCTACCTCACACTATGGCCGTAAGCATAGCCTTCATGGTAGGGGTTGGCTCTCGGTATGAAAGCGACCCAGAAGGGGGTGCTTCCCACTTCATTGAGCACGTAGTCTTCAAGGGGACTGCTAAATGGCCTACCGCTAAGGACATCGCTTCTTCCGTGGAAGGGGTTGGGGGAATAATCAACGGAAGCACTTCCCAAGAAATGACCTCTTACTGGCTTAAGCTGCCAAAAGGCCACTGGAAACTGGGCTTTGAGCTCCTGTGCGATTTGCTCTTAAGCCCGCTCTTCCGAGAAGAAGACGTGGAAAAAGAGAGGGCCGTTATTTTAGAGGAATTGCGGGGGATGAAGGACTCCCCCGAGGACTGGGTTTTCGTAATGGCTGCAAGCATCCTCTGGCCCAATCACCCCTTAGGCCGGGAAATCATAGGCACAAATGAAAGCTTACAGGCCCTTTCCAAGGAAAAGCTCTTAGACTTCAGGGCCAAACACTATACCCCCAAGAACGTAGTGGTAAGCATAGCCGGAGCTATCACGGCTGAGGAAGCCCTGGAAGCCACCGAGCGTTACCTATCAACTTGGGAAGGCTCCTCACCCCCCTCCTTCATCCCTGCTCCCGCCCCCTCCGATGGTCCAATCCAGGCCTATGAAAGCCGTCGGGTTGAGCAAACTCACCTTGTCCTCACCTGGTATGGCCTTTCCCTCAATCACCCCGACCGATTTGCCCTTTCAATCCTTAATGCCATCTTGGGGGAAGGGATGAGCTCCCGGCTGTTCACAGAGATAAGGGAGAAGAGAGGGCTCGCCTACAACATCAGCTCTTACCTTGAATTCTTCACCGATTCAGGCTCTATGGGGGTGGCTGCGGGGATATCGCCCAACCGCCTGGAGGAAGCCCTTAAGGCCATCATTGAACAATTGGCCCTCCTCAAAACCCAAGAAGTGCCCGAAGAGGAGCTCACCAAAGCCAAAGAGTTCGTGAAAGGCCGCCTCCTCCTCCAGCTTGAAGATTCCCTGAGCCTGGCCTTCTGGTACGGAAGGCAAGAACTCCTCCTCGGCCGAACCTTGACCCCCTCTGAAGTAATCCAAGCCATTGACGCCGTAACTTCCCAGGATGTAAGGAGAGTGGCCGGAGAACTAATGAAATCCTCAAGGATGAAGCTGGCGGTAATCGGCCCCTATAGGAAAGAAAAAAGCTGGATAAGGACGGTGGAAAGCCTTGGCTCTTAGAGGGCGAATCCTGGTTGTAGATGACGAGCCATCCATAAGGAAAATATGCCAGTTCATACTCCAGATGATGGACTTTGAAGTGGAAACCGCTGCCGATGGCATGGAGGCAGTGGAAAAGGCCAAGGGAAAACCATTTGACCTCATCATCACCGACATTAAATTGCCAGGGATTGATGGGGTTGAAACCGCCAGGCTCATCCGCGAGCTTTACCCCGATGTCCCTTGGATTGTAATAACCGCCTACGGCCAGTTAGACTTGGCCCTGAAAGCCATAAGGCTTGGAGTCAACGGCTTCCTCCTCAAACCCTTCTCCCCCGACGAACTCAAGGTCGTGGTCAACCACGTCTTGGAAATGGACCAGTTGAGAAGGGAAAGCCTACGCATTAAAGCCCTCCTACCCCTGTTTGAAATCTCCAAAACCCTCCTCAGCACCTTGGAAACCGGAGAACTGGAGGGAAAGTTATTGCACATAGCCCGAGAAAGCCTTTCCGCCGATGGGGTATGGATGTATGAAGTGGATTGGGACAAGCTCCTCGGAAATCCACCCGATTCCCTCTCCTCACTCTCCCTTGAGCTTCAAGCAGCATTGATGAAAGCTTTGGAAAAGAGCAATACCGCTTTCCTCTGGACCAGGGAAAGGCCCGAAGAGGCAACCTCCCTCATGGTCAAAGCTAACCTTGACCAGCTTCTGGCCGCACCTTTGAGAGCAGGGGAGAGACTGCTGGGCTTCCTGGCCGCTTTTAAAACTGTAGGTTCTACCCCCTTCCGGCCCTCAGACCAAGATTTCCTCACCATATTGGCCGGGCAAGGCGCCGTAGCCTTGGAGAACGCCAAACTCTTTGAGCACGTCCAGAAAGCCTTCGTAGAACTGCAAGAGCTTGAAAGGCTCAAGAGCAACTTCGTGACCTTAATCGCCCACGAGTTCCGTACCCCACTCTCCCTCATCCTCGGCTACGCCTCAATCCTCAGCGAAGAAATCCAGGATTCACGCCTCAAAAGCTTTGCCGAGATAATCGTTCACAATGCAAAACGCCTTTCCTCTCTGCTCCAGGACATGCTGGACTTCAAGCGTCTGGAAAAGAAAGCCACTTCAATCCAATTGGAACCAATTTTCCTGCCCGAGCTTGTGGAAAGGGTTGTGGAAAACTACAGGCCCATCATCCAGGACAAAAGCCTTGAGGTGACCGTAGATATACCCCCTGAAGTCCAAAAAGTTCAAGCCGACCCTGCCAAACTGGAAGTAGTATTGAGCAACTTGCTTTCCAATGCTGTAAAATTCACCCCGGCCGGAGGGAAAATAACGGTAGGGGCCAAGCTCATGGATAGGCCCTACATGTTTGTGAAGGATACGGGCATAGGAATCCCGCCTGAAGAGAGGGAGAAAATCTTCCACAGCTTCTACCAAATAGGGGAGCCGGGCAAAGAGAGCAAAGGCCTTGGCCTCGGACTCTACATAGCAAAGGAGCTTGTAACCATGTGGGGTGGGAGGATATGGGTTGAAAGCGAGGTAGGCAAAGGGAGCACGTTCTGGTTCACTTTGCCAGTGGTGGAGGGAAAGCATGCCAGCTAAGCGCCTCCAAAGCAGCCGAATCCTCAGCAAATTGATGGAAAGACACTACCTTAAAATCCGATACCTACGCTTCTTCCGACCCCTGGCCTGGGTCACAAGTGGAGCTCCGGTGGAAATCCTCAGGGCTATGGGGATTGAGGTTGCTTACCCCGAAAATTACGGAGCGTTATGCGGGGCAAGAGGAGTAGGGACGGCCCTGAGCGAAGAAGCCGAAGCCCACGGCTACGCCCCCGAACTCTGCTCTTACGCTAAAATCAACCTCGGAAGCATATTCAACCCCTCTTCGGCCCCGCTGAAAGGCCTGCCCAAACCCGACCTCTTAATCGTCTGCAACAACATCTGCGGGACGGTGGTAAAATGGTTTGAAGCCCTTGCCTACCGCTACCGCATCCCCATCTTCATCCTGGACACCCCATTCCTCCACGATGACCTTGAGCCTCACATCGTCCGGTATGTGCGGAGCCAACTGGAAGAGATGATTGAGTTCATTGAGCGCCATACTCGCCGTCGCCTCAACCAAAAGCGCTTCCAAGAAGTCCTGGAACTATCCAATGAGTGCGTCCACCTATGGGGTGAGATAAGACGGATGTGCAAAGCCCGGCCTTCCCCGCTCAACGCCCCCGACCTCTTCGTCAACATGGCGGCCATAGTAGTGCTCAGGGGGACTAAGGAAGCGGTTGAGTATTACCGCACCCTTCGCAACGAGGTTAAACAAAGGGTTGAACGCGGCGAAGGGGCCATCCCCGAAGAACGCCACCGCCTATTGTGGGATAACATAGCCCTCTGGAACCGCCTCTACCGCTTCTACTCCCACTTCGCCAAGAGGGGATGCTGCTTTGTGGTTGACACTTATACAGGCGCTTGGGACAACCCTGTTGAGGATGGCGAGCCTTTGGAAGCTTTGGCCCGCGCCTATACCTCCGTCCTCCTTAACCGAAGCCTCTCCTACCGAGCTCGCCAGATGATAGAGCTGATTAGAGAGTACGAAGTGGACGGCTTCGTAATGCACTCCAACCGCTCCTGCAAGCCCTATTCCCTCGGCCAATACGATATCAAGCGTATCGTCAGTGCCGAAACGGGAGTCCCAGGCCTGATAATAGACGCCGACATGTGTGATTCTCGCTACTACTCCGAAGAGCAAATCCGCAACCGCATTGATGCTTTCATTGAACAACTGGAGAGCGGTGTGTGAAGTGATAGGGCACGAGTGGGTTCTCAAGCTCTTGGAAAATGCCGTGAGGAAAGGGGTCCTCTCCCATTCCTACCTTTTCACAGGGCCGGACGGGGTCGGAAAAAGGACGCTGGCCCTGGAATTTGCCAGGTATTTGTGCTGCAGGGTAAGCTTGCCGCCCTGTGGCTCTTGCCGCGATTGCCAAGAAATTCTGGGGAGAACCCATCCCGACTTGAAGCTCTTGGAGCCCGAGAATGGCTCCATCAAAATTGAACAGATTAGGGAACTGCACCGCGAGGCTTTCCTGGCCCCTCACCGTAGCCCTTACCGCATCTTCATCATCTCCGATATGGACAAAGCTACTCCGGAAGCGGCCAATAGCCTCCTCAAAATCCTGGAAGAGCCGCCACTCCATTCCATCTTCCTCCTAACTGCCACCTCCCCTGAGCTCCTCTTGCCCACAATCGTTTCCCGATGCCAAGTCTTCAACCTCCGTCCCGTCCCCGAAAGTCAGATACAGGAATTTCTGGAGAAAAACTGGGGGGTTGAAAGCTACAAAGCCAACATATTAGCCCGCTTGTCGGAGGGCTGCCCAGGTAAGGCCATAAGGTTCATCCAAGAAGAAGAACTCTTCAAAAGGCGGGAAGAGGATTTGGAAGCCTTCTTTTACATCCTGAAAAGCGATACAGTAGCAAGGTTGGAGTGGGCAGGAGAGTTCGGGAAAGACGAAGAAAGGCTGAAAGAAATGCTAAATTGGTGGATTTTGGCTGCGAGGGATATGCTACTGATTTTAGAAGGGGCCAGGGAAAAAGTAGTAAATGCCGATTGCTTGGGGAAATTGGAAGCAACAGCAGTTAAGCTGGGCAAAGAAAAAACGCGCATGGGGCTAAAAGAGCTGCGCTCAATACTTGCCGCCTTGCACCGGAATGCCAACTTGCGCTTAGCTTTGGACGTACTGATGCTCAAATTGCCAGGATTTTCTCAGGAGGTGTAAATTGCCTTTGGTGGTAGGAATACAGTTCAGGGAAAATTGCAAAATCTATAGCTTTGATGCTACCGGCTTTGAAGACCTCACCCGCGGGGATTATGTAGTAGTGGAGACAGCTCGGGGCTTGGAAGTTGGGAAGGTTGTAGTGCCCCCGCGGGAAATGGCAAGCGTGGAGACACCTTTAAAGGGGATAGTGCGCAAGGCAACGCCTTGGGACCTTGTCAGGATGGATTTTTACCGGCACAAGGAAGCAGAGGCTTTAGCCAAGGCCCGCCAACTGGCCCGCGAGATGGGCTTAAGTATCAAGCTGGTAAGGGCAGAATACAACTTTGAAGGGACTAAGCTAACCATCTTTTTCACCTCGGAAGGGAGGGCCGAATTTAAGGAGTTTGCCAGCCTGCTTGAAGAGGAACTGGGGGTCAAAGTAGAGCTATCCTCCATTGGAGTGCGAGATGAGGCTAAATTCATCGGGGGGATAGGTCCTTGTGGCCGCCTCTTGTGCTGTGCCTCCTTCCTCACAGAATTTGGCTCCGTGTCCATAAAAATGGCCAAAGTTCAAGACCTTCCCATAAACCCGGCGGCCATTTCGGGGCTATGCAACCGTCTCCTGTGCTGTTTGCGTTACGAATTTGAAACTTACAAAGACTTTAAAGAGCGCCTGCCTAAGGTTGGGCAAAAAATAAAGACCCCTAAAGGGGAAGGCAAACTTGTAGCCATAAACGTAGTAAAAGAGACGGTAACCGTCCGGCTGGAAGATGAGACCACCGTTGAATTACCTGCGGAGCAGGTAGAGATTTTAAAGGGCCCACCGGCGCCATAATCAGCGCGGCTCCACGATGAACTTTATGGCCGTTCTTTCCTGACCGTTTAT
>JAPWUT010000072.1 GCA_028275425.1 Anaerolineae bacterium
GTCTCCTCCTCCCGCCGAGGATGCGTCAGCGCCTGGGAGAAGCGGCAGATGAGGGTGCCATATTTGCGGTCCACCGTCTCCTTGTAAGACTCAATGAACCGCTGGAGTTCCTGGTCCGGCTCGGCCAAGCGGTCATCAATCGGGATGAGTTGCCAGCGCCAATCCACGATGGAGTTAGTATCATCGTCCACCAAGATGTCAAAACGGCCGATCTGGTCAGTGCCAACGCCGGCCTGGACAATTAAAATGCCGTTAACTACTGCCGGCTGGTCCAGGATTGTGTGCGAATGCCCGCCGATTATCAAGTCCACCCCCCAGGCTGGATCCAGCATGGCCGCCAGCTCTTTGTCCGATTCAAACCCGATGTGAGTGAGGAGGACGGTCAGGTCTATGTCCTCGTCTTTGTAGGCATTGCAGATTCGCCCTACTTCGGCCGCCGCTTCTTCCACCGTGATGAATGTGCCGATTTCCCTGTCCATTTTCAAAGCTTGGAGCACACTCTCGGTGATTATGCCTATAAACATTATGTCAAATCCATCCACGTTGAGGATGATGTAAGGCTGCATTAGGCGCTTGTGGTACTTCTTGATGTAGAGGTTGGCATTGACGATGGGGAAGTTGGCCATTTTCTCCAGGAAGAGGAGGTGAGGGAGGCCGTAGTCCAGTTCGTGGTTGCCTAAGGTGACAACATCTGGTGCAAGGTAGTTCATTAGCTCAATAGTGGAGATGCCTTTGAACTCCGAATCTATTAGTGAGCCTTGGACCATGTCGCCGGAGATGACGTAGAGGACATTTTTCTCTTCCCGGCGCACTCGGTTGAGGTAACCGGAGAGCAAAGATAGCCCGCCGATTAGGCGCCCTTCTTCGCCCCGGACCTCAGCCAGGAAGTCGCCGTGCATGTCGTTGGAGTGAAGGATAACGAAAGGTTTGGTACGCATATTTTCCCTCCTTTGAGTTTAAACGTCATTGCGAGCTAAGCGAAGCAATATCCGACCGGCGCGAAGGGATTGCTTTGGGAGCTTCGCGTCCTGCAATGGCTTGTTGGGTAGCCAAGGATTGGCTTTACTCCTGGCCTGAAGGGCTAAGGAGGCGCTTTTTCCATAGGGTTAGAGCTTTGCGGTTGGTCTCAAAGGCTATATCCTCAGGAAGCTCATCCGGAGAAAAGAAGCGGATTTCGGAGGCGTCATCGCCCGGAGTTAGGGTTCCTCCTACCCTCTTGGCTTTGTAAAGGATGATTATGCCCGGCCCCCGGAAATCATCGGTGTAATGGAAGATGCCGAAAAGGCCCTGCAGTTCTACTTCTAAGCCTGTTTCCTCAAGGCACTCGCGCTTAGCCGTCTCCTCCGGGGTTTCATCCCATTCCATGAATCCAGCCGGAAGTCCCCATTTCCCCTTTTCCGGCGGGACGGCTCGCTTCACCAGCAAGATTTTACCGTCCTCTTCCAAGAGCACTCCGGCCCCAACTTTCGGGTCCTGGAAGACGACATTGCCGCATGCTGGGCAGTAGAGCCTTTCTCGCCCGAACAGTTCACGCTTTTCCAAAGGATTCGCGCAGTAGGGGCAAAAGCGCCAAAGGCTTACCGGCTTTATGTTTACAGGCGAGTCCATTTCCTCTCCTTTCTTACGTTACCGTGCTCTTTATCCGTGCCAGCTTGCTGGCCAAATCCGGCGGAGCATAGCCCCGGATGTAGACCCCACCGTCCCGGTGTTCCTCGCTCTCCACTATCCCCCACTGCCGGAATAGGCTTAAAAGGTAGCTCTGGGTGTAGGGGATGAATAGCTCCACCCATTCGTATTTTGACCTCAGAATCTCTTCCACCTTCTCCATGAGCTTATCAAGGCCTACCTTCTTCAGGGCGGAGATGGGGACAACGTTGGGGTAATAGGAGGCCAGGGCTTCCACTTGGCTTGGGTTTTCAAGCTTGTCTATCTTGTTCAAGGCGGTAATTATCGGCTTATGGTTGGCCCCAAGCTCACGGAGGATGTCCCAGACGGTCTGGCTCTGGTTGAGGGCATGAGGGCTGGTTATATCAACCACGTGGATGATTATGTCGGCATCAAGCACTTCTTCCAGAGTGGCTCGGAATGCGGCCAGAAGTTGCGGTGGGAGCTTCTGGATAAACCCAACCGTATCAGTCACCAGCACTTCTTTCCCGCTGGGAAGCTTGACCCTCCTTGTAGTGGGGTCAAGGGTGGCGAAGAGTTTGTCTTCTACTAAGACATTGGCATTGGCCAAGGCATTAAGTAGGGTGGATTTGCCGGCGTTAGTGTAGCCTACTATGGCCACTATCGGTATCCCTACGCTTTTCCTCCGCTGGCGGTAGAGTTGGCGGTGGGTTTTTATGTGCTCAAGCTCCTCTTTGAGGTGGGCAATCCTTTCCTTTATCCGGCGCCTGTCCATTTCCAGCTGGGTTTCACCTGGACCCCTAAGGCCCACCCCGGTGCTGCCGCCTCCGGGGCCTCTCATAGTGCTACGGCCCCCGGCCGGACCCCCAACCTGGCGCGAGAGGTGGGTCCAGTAGCGGGTTAGGCGAGGAAGCCGGTATTGGTATTGGGCCAGCTCTACCTGGATTCGCCCCTCGTGGGTTTTGGCATGCTGGGCGAATATGTCCAGGATTAGGACCGTGCGGTCTATTATCTTGACCTTGAGGGCTTTTTCCAGCTCCCTCTGCTGCCGAGGCGATAGCTCTTCGTCAAAGATGATGAGGTTGCAGCCCAAGGCTTCTTTCATAGCCTTAAGCTCTTCAACCTTGCCCGGACCGATTAAGGTGGCAGGGTTTATGCGCTCAAGCTTCTGATATGTTTGCCCCACCACTTGGACTCCGGCCGTCCGAGCAAGTTGGGCAAGCTCGGCGAGAGAGTCTTCTAATGACCACCTGGAGGGTCTGCCCTTGAGTTCAACCCCTACCAAGATGGCTCGTTCTTCTTCCCCTTGGGTAAGGAAAAAGCTTTTGCTCATTGCTTCCCCACTTCCAACAAGCTTTCCAAGATTTCAGGAGTTAGCATTGCAAGGTTTTCCACCACCAGGTCGGCTTCACCAAGCTCCTCTGCAGGCCTGGTGGTTGTTAAAGCGATGGCTTTCATCCCAGCGGCTTTGGCGGCCTTTATCCCGGCCGGCGAATCTTCTATCACGATGCAATTTTCAGGGCTTGCCAAGCATTTCTCAGCCGCTTTGAGGAAGATTTCGGGGTCGGGCTTACCTTCTTCCACGTCTTCCTCGGTCACCAAGGCTGCCAGCTCGTGCTCCAGTTTAAGGGCCCTTAGGATTAAAGAAGCATTGGCTTTTGGGGTAGAAGTTGCCACGGCGATACGGAATCGCCTGGCTTTTAGTTCCTGGATGAGCCTCAGCAGGCCGGGCATTGGGGTTAGGTGCTTATAGACAAGCTCTCGGTATATGGCCTCTTTGCGCCGGCCAATCTCCTCAATCTGCTCAGAAGAAAGCTTCGTGCCGAACAGGGTCCGGAGTATCTCTTGGTTCCGCATGCCGAAGGTGGAGCGGAACTGTTCCTCGCTCATCTCCAGGCCGAACTCAGCCAAAGCTTTTTGCCAAGCTTGGAAGTGGTAAGGCGCGGTGTCTACGATGACCCCGTCCAAATCAAAAATCACAGCCTTGACCGGGAGCTTAATCTGCTGGATGTATTCGGCTTTACGAGGTTGGGCTTTGATGGGGAGAAGGACGTGGAAGGAGCTTCCTGGGCAGCGTTCTTCATCGTAGCCGGGGCTTTCGGCCCAAATCTTACCCCCATGGGCTTCTACTATCCCTTTAGCGATGGTGAGGCCAAGGCCAGGCCCTGCCCCTTTGAAATCGGTCTTACTGGTGCTGTGAAGCCTGAAGTCCTCAACCCTGTAGAATTTGTCAAAGATGCGCTCAAGCTTGTCGGGGGGGATTCCTATCCCGGTATCCTTAACGATGATGTGCACGAAGTCCTGCTCCCCTCGGAGCAGTTCCCCGGTGACGGTTATGGAACCGCCATTGGGGGTGTATTTTATGGCATTGCTCAGGAGGTTGTAGAAAACTTGCTTGAGGCGTTGGGGGTCACCCTCAACCAAAGGCAAGTTTTCCAAGCCCGATATTGATAGGTTGAGGCGCCTGGTTTGAAGGGCGGGCTGGAATTCTACCAGGAGGGATTGGAAAATCTGGGGCAGGGATACAGGCTGCAAGCTCAAAGTCAGGACCTCGGCATCAATGTAAGAGACGTCTATGAGGTCCCGGATTATGGATTCAAGCCTCTTTATCCCCTTGTTGAGCCCTTGGAGGATGGGGCGAATGCGTTCTTTATCGGGCAATTCTTCCGTTGCCAGCATCCCAACGTAACCTTGGATTAGGGTAAGGGGGGTGCGTAGCTCGTGGGCTGCTATGCGGATGAAATCGGATTTAGCTTTGTCTATGCGCTCCAGTTCCTCTTTGGCCCGCTGTAGCTCCTGAGTCCTTTCCCTTACCTTTTGCTCCAAGCTCTTGTTGAGTTTTTTGATGAAGGCAAAGCTTTCCTCGGTGAAAGTATTGGCCATCTTTATGGTCATAAAGTTGAAGAGCTCGTCGGCCGCTTGGAGGTATTCCAAGGCTTGGATTGAAGGGAACTCTTTCACCAGCTCTTCCCAGCAAGTTTTCTTCAACTCCAAAGCGATTACCAAGACCTCTCTCAGGTTGTATTCCCGCTTGAGGCGGTCCCTGACCAGTTGCTCCAAAATGGCTTCTAAGTCGGAGTAATCACCCGTCTCTAAAGCCGAGACGAAGGCATCATACAGGGCTTCCAAGTGGCGAGAGCCAAGCTCGCGGGTAGAAAGGAGAGCATCGGTGCCAGGGCTTGCTTTCCTAACGGCCCTTATCCACTTAACCATTATTAGTTCTTTGCGTTCTTTGAGCCAATGGGCCAGCTCTTTAGAAGCCATCCTCCAATCTCCTCAGCCGTATAGACCACGCCAATCGTTCCAGCGCACTTTGATGATGTCTTTAAGCATGCGGACGGAATCGCGCCAAGGGTTGACTTTTGTGTTTTCACCGTAGTACCATTCTACAGGCACTTCTTTGACCTTATAGCCCCTTTTGTGGGCCAAGAGCAAAATTTCCACATCAAAAGCAGTTACTGCTCCCCCTTTTATCACTGCCGCGTCCTCTCCGTAGAGCTTAGAGCGGCGGAAGAGGTCGTGGCCTGCTTCTCGCCGGAAGCCTTTGAACCCGCATTGGGTATCCTGGTAATGGCCAACCACCAGTAGCCGAACCAGGAAATTGAAGATTCTTCCCATGATATGGCGATGCCACGGCTCTCCGTAGCGCCGCGCTCCTACTCCCTCCCTTGAGCCTATGGCCACATCGTAGCCTTGTTGCAATGGCTCAAGGAGCTTGGGCAATTCCTCTATTGGGGTAGCCAAGTCGGCATCGGAGAAGACGATGTATTGGCCTTGCGAAGCCAGGACCCCAGTCCTTACGGCGTAGCCTTTGCCCTTGTGTTCGTTGCGGATAAGGCGCACTGATGGGTTGTTGTTCTGGAAGCTTTGCACAATTTCGGCCGTTCTGTCCTCGCTTCCATCGTCCACTACGATTACTTCCCAAGAGTAACTTTGCTTCCCCAGGTAATCTAAGACCCTTTGGAGGGTGCGGGGAAGCCTTTTTTCCTCGTTATAAGCTGGGATTACGAGGCTGAGGAAAATTCCCTCGGCCGTAATTCTTACCCTCCACGAATTTTCTCCCTATGCTTTATAACCCCTCAGGCCGATTTTGTCAATTCCTGAGTAGAAGCGAAACAAAAAGCCCCCTCCCTGTGCGGGGAGGGGGCCTCAGCGCGCTTAATACTCAGGCGGAGCCGGCGGGGTCTTCTCCTTCTCCGGTATCTCGCTCACCAGGGCTTCTGTGGTCAAAATCATGGCCGCGATGCTGGCAGCGTTCTCCAGCGCCGCCCTCGTAACCTTCACCGGGTCAATTATCCCGGCTTCAAACATGTCCCTGTAATTTTCCTCCAGCACGTCAAAGCCGATGTTCGGGTTGTTCAGCTCCTTCTGGCGGCGCCTTATCTCCTGAACTACCACAGCCCCGTCGTAGCCAGCGTTCTCGGCCAATTGCCTGGCCGGCTCCTCAAGGGCCCTCTTCACAATCTCAACCCCAGTCCTCTCATCCGGGAACTCCACCTCTATATCGTTCAGCTTCTCCTGGGCATTGAGGAGGGCCACACCGCCGCCAGGCACAATCCCTTCTTCCACAGCGGCCCTGGTAGCGCTAAGGGCGTCCTCAACCCTGTGCTTCTTCTCCTTGAGCTCAACCTCGGTAGCCGCACCCACCTTGATTACGGCGACCCCGCCAGCAAGCTTGGCCAGCCTCTCCTGGAGCTTCTCTCGGTCGTAGTCGGAGGTGGTCTTCTCAATCTCCACCTTTATTTGCTCAATCCGCCCCTTGATCTGCTTGGGGTCACCCTTACCTTCAATGATGGTGGTATCGTCCTTTGTTACCACCACCCTGCGGGCGCGGCCGAGGTCGGCAATGGTGACGCTCTCCAGCTTGCGGCCGAGTTCCTCGGAGATGACCTGGCCACCGGTGAGGATGGCGATGTCTTCAAGCATCCTCTTGCGCCTCTCGCCGAAGCCCGGAGCCTTGACTGCTACGCAGTTAATCACGCCACGGAGCTTATTGAGGATGAGGGTGGCCAGGGCTTCGCCTTCCACGTCCTCGGCGATGACCAGAAGTTCTCTCTTGCCCACCTGGACCAGCCTCTCCAGGACCGGGACGATATCGGCGGCGGAGGAGATTTTCTTGTCGTGGATGAGGATGTAGGGGTCCTCAAGGACGGCTTCCATGGTTTCGGGGTTGGTGATGAAGTAAGGGGAGATGTAACCGCGGTCAAACTGCATACCTTCCACATATTCCACCTCAAAGCCGAGGCCCTTACCTTCCTCTACGGTGATGACGCCGTCCTTCCCCACCTTATCCATGACATCGGCTATGAGGTTGCCAATCTCCCGGTCGTTAGCGGAGATGGCGGCCACGTGGGCGATTTCATCCTTGCTCTTAAGTTCGCGGGCCATCCCCTTGAGGATTTCCACGACCTTCTTGGTAGCTTTTTCAATTCCCCGTTTAAGGAGCATGGGGTTGGCGCCGGCGGCGATGTTCTTAAGTCCCTCGTTAACCATAATCTGAGCCAGGACAGTAGCGGTAGTGGTGCCGTCGCCGGCCACATCGTTAGTCTTGGTAGCGGCCTCTTTGAGGAGTTGAGCCCCCATGTTCTGGAAGGGGTCCTTAAGTTCAATTTCCTTGGCTACCGTTACCCCGTCGTGAGTAACGGTGGGGGCTCCCCATTTCTTTTCCAGGGCCACGTTGCGGCCCTTGGGTCCCAGAGTAACTTTCACTGCATTGGCCAGAGTATCAACTCCGATTTTAAGGTTGCGCCTTGCCTCTTCGGAAAAGACCAACTGCTTAGCAGCCATAGTCCCACCTCCTTGCTGAGATTTTTATTCCTCAATAACGGCCATTATGTCGGATTCCCTGAGTATGAGGTACTTTTTGTCGTCCAGTTTGACTTCAGTGCCAGCGTATTTGGCGAAGATAACCCGGTCGCCCTCCTTTATATCTAAAGGAATCCTTTGGCCTTGGTCGTTAAGGCGGCCGGGCCCTACAGCAATGACTTTCCCTTCTTGGGGCTTTTCCTTAGCCGTTTCCGGAAGGATTATGCCGGAAGGAGTTCTTTCCTCCTTCTCAATAGGTTCTACCACGACCCTATCGCCAAGCGGCCTGAGTCTCATGGCGCACCTCCTCCTCCGAAGTTTAGCACTCTTGAAGCAAGAGTGCTAAATAATATATACACCAAAACGCCGAAAAACGCAAGTCCAAGTAAGCGGGCGTGCCCCAAATTTTCGGGCATCCGGCCCTTCTTCCTGACCTAACCCCCTGGCCCCCTTCCCTGCGAGGGAAGGGGGAAAATTTGGCGGAGTTCTCCCCTTTTCGCTCCGAAGAGGACCGCGGGAGAGGTTAACCCCCAAAACCCTGGTGAACCCTAAGCCAACGGGGGTGGGGAAAGGGGGTCCAGGGGGCAAAGCCCCCTGGCAGGAGGTTTGGGGGATGTGCACCGTTCACGCCGACTGAAGTCAGCCTCTTTGAAAAAGGTCG
>JAPWUT010000243.1 GCA_028275425.1 Anaerolineae bacterium
ACCTTCAGGCCTGGGTTGGGGGGACAAGAGAAGAGGCTATGAAGTTACTGCAGTGGGCAGCTAAGGCCCTGGAAGAGAATCCATACGGCCCTGTTTGCCCAGCAGAGATACACTATCGCTGCGAGAGGGGAGGCATGTTTGGGATAAAACTGCGAGATGGGCGCATCCTGGCCGCCGCTTTCTCCCGGGATGTGCCCCCTGGTATGGTTAGGCTAATCATAAAAAGAGTTGAGGGGGTAGGGAGATGAAAAAGCTGGTGATTGTGGATGGACACGCCCTTGCCTACAGAGCTTACCACGCCCTCCCCTTGGAGATGAGCACTTCCAAAGGGGAGCCGACTAATGCTGTTTACGGTTTCACGTCCATGCTCCTGGGCGTTATCAAGGAAGAGAAGCCCGATTACATCGCCGTGGCTTTTGATACCGGCCGCAGCTTCAGGCATGAGGCCTTCACCGAATACAAAGCCACCAGAGCCAGAATGGGGGAAGATTTAGCCGTTCAGCTCCAGCGCATCTTCCAGGTAGTGGAAGCTTTGGGGATAAAATCCATAGCCATAGAAGGATACGAGGCTGATGACATCTTGGGAACCCTGGCCCGAAAAGCTTCCGAAGAGGGGATTGATACCCTCATAGTTACTGGCGATACTGAGAAAATCCTGGAGCGGTATGGCCTTGAACCCCACCAATTGGCCGATTACAAAGCCTTGGTCGGCGACAAAACCGATAACGTCCCTGGCATCCCCGGAATAGGGGAGGCTACGGCTACAAGGCTGTTGCGAAAATATGGAAGCATTGAGGGCATTTATCAGCACATAGATGAAATCACTCCACCACGCTTGAAGGAATTGCTTTTGGAAAACCGCGATAGGGCTTTCTTCAATAAAAGCCTTGTCACTATCCGGACCGATATCCCTTTGAGCATAACCTTGGAGGACCTGCGCTACCATGGTTACGATGAGGAAAAGGTCAAGGAACTATTCAGGGAACTGGAATTCCGCTCCCTCTACAAACGTCTGCCGGAGGAAGGCGAAGCTCGCCAGCTTCCATTAATAGGCCAGGTGGAGATACGCCAGCGCTCTGAACCCGGAAAGTATTCCGTTATCCAGGACGAAAGCTCCCTGAACCTCTTGCTGGAGAAGATATCTCAAGCTAAGGCCTTAGCCTTTGATGTGGAAACTACCGACATAGACCCTATGAAGGCCAGGCTTGTAGGGGTATCGCTGGCTTTCGGCGAGGGCGAAGGATACTACATCCCTGTCGGCCATCTGGAAGGCCAGCAACTACCTTGGGAGCTTGTGAGGGAAAAGCTTTCCCGAATCTTGGGGGATGAAACCATAGCCAAATACGCCCACCACGCAAAGTATGACATGATTATGCTTAGAAGGAATGGGGTGGAGGTAAAAGGCCTGGCCTTTGATACCATGGTAGCAGGCTGGCTTGTGAACCCGGCAGGCCGCAGCCTTAACCTCAAAGACTTGGCCTGGTCATACCTCGGAGTTGAAATGACCACTATTGAGGAGCTCATAGGGAAAGGGAAAAACCAGACCACGATGGACCTATTGCCAATATCCAAAGTTGCCCCCTACGCCGCTGCCGATGCCGACATAACTTACCGCTTGGTTGGGCTATTGGATAAGAAGTTGCAGGAGCTGGGGCTTGTCAAGCTCTTCTACGAGGTGGAATTGCCCCTAATCCCTGTGCTCATGGACATGGAAATGGCCGGGGTAAAGCTGGATATACCCTTCCTCAGGGAAATGTCCAAGGAGCTGAGCCAGAAACTCCAAGACCTGGAAGAGGAAATCTACAAGCTCGTAGGCTACCGATTTAACGTAAACTCCCCTGAGCAGCTTTCCGATGCCCTCTTCGGCAAGCTGGGCATATCTGCCCAAGGCATCCCCAAGACCAAATCGGGCCACTATTCAACCTCTGCCGATGTCCTGGAGAAGCTACGGGGTAGGCATCCGGTTATAGACTTGCTGTTGGAGCATAGGCATCTGGCCAAGATAAAATCCACCTATGTGGACGCCTTGCCTGGTATGGTCAACAAGGCCACGGGCAGGGTCCATACCTCCTACAACCAGACCGGAACTGTGACCGGGAGGCTTTCCTCAAGCGACCCCAACTTACAGAACATCCCCACCAGGACCGACATAGGTAAAGCTGTGCGCAAAGCCTTCATAGCCGAGGAGGGGATGGTCCTGCTTTCGGCCGATTATTCTCAGGTTGAGCTTAGGATTTTGGCCCACATAAGTGGGGATGAAGAGCTCATAGCAGCCTTCCACAGGGGTGAGGATATCCATGCCCGCACCGCTTCTGTAATCCTGGGCGTGCCGATAGACCAAGTTACTCCGGAGATGCGCCGGCTGGCTAAGACCGTTAACTTCGGGATAAGTTACGGGATGAGTGCTTACGGCCTGGCTGAAGAAACAGGCCTTACTCCTGAGGAGGCCCACAAGTTCATCCAAAGTTACTTTGCCCGTTACCCGAAGGTAAAAGTCTACATTGAGAGGACCAAAGAGAAAGCGCGGCGAGAAGGTTACGTAGAGACCATACTTGGGCGTCGCCGCTACTTCCCCGAGCTGGCTCCGGACAGCAAAGCTCACCACACTGTCAAATCGGCGGCGGAGCGCATGGCGATAAATGCCCCCATTCAGGGCAGCGCTGCGGACATAATAAAGATAGCCATGGTTCGCCTCCACCGAGCACTTAAGGAACGAGGACTCCGCTCATGCATCGTCCTTCAAGTTCATGACGAGTTAGTCCTGGAAGTCCCTGAGGATGAACTCCCAACCGTTGCCCCGCTGGTCAAGGAAATCATGGAGGGAGCATATGAGCTTAAGGCTCCCCTCAAGGTGGAGTTAGAGGTGGGCAAAAACTGGGGAGAAATGCAGCCACTTTAACAATTTCTTAAACTTTGCGGTTTATATTGCCATTGGACAGGCGGAGGGGTGTGCCCTCTGACCTAACCTCCTGACCCCCTTTCATGCGAGGGAAGGGGGAAAATTTAGCGGGGTTCTCGGCCGGGGGAGAGGTTAACACCCCGAAACGCCGGCAAACCCTCAGCCCACGAGGGTGGGAAAGGGGGGTCCAGGGGGCGGAGCCCCCTGGCAGGGGGTTTGGGGGATGTGCCCC
>JAPWUT010000143.1 GCA_028275425.1 Anaerolineae bacterium
CCCCCCCCCCCCCCCCCCCCCCCCCCCCCCCCCCCCCCCCCCCCCCCCCCAGCCGCCCCCCCCCCCGGGCCGGGGCGGGCGGGGGGGCCGCCCCCCCCCCCCCCCCCCCCCCCCCCCCCAGGGGGTTTGGGGGATGTGCCCCCCAAAATTTTCAAAGAAGGGGCGAGCAGCTAACCCTTGCAACCCCGCCACGAGTGGGACCCGAAACGCCGGCGAATCCTAAGCCAACGAGGGTGGGAAAAAATGAGACTACAATCTCTGGGGCACACCCAAGCCGAGAGGAAGTTTGAAAGGAGGGGATATGAGCGTGAAGAGGATAATGCTTTTGTTGGCGGTAATCCTTTCCCTTTTCCTGGCCACGGCATGCAAGTTGGAACTTAAGCTTCCCCAAGTGCCTTGGGCTCAGGAATTGGCCCCTACCCCAAAGCCCGAAACAGCGAAAGCTACCCCAAAGGCCGAAACGGCAAAAGTCACCCCTACTCCAACGCCTGGAGCACGCCAGGAAATAACGGTTACAGGAACGGTCCTGGATGAAGAGGAAGAAGCCCTCTTAATAGGCATTTACGAAAGGGTCAACCCTGCAGTTGTCTCAATAAGGGTGGTCAAAAGCGGGGCTTTGCCCCAGTTGCCTTTCACTCACCCCGAAATCCCCCAGGAGGGACGTGGTTCCGGGTTCGTATGGGATGAAAAGGGCCACATAGTAACTAACTATCACGTCGTCTCCGATGCAGAAGAATTGGAGGTAATCTTCTACAACGGCGATTCTGCCAAAGCTGAAGTTGTGGGCACCGACCCCCACAGCGATTTAGCGGTGATAAAAGTGGACGAATTGCCGGAGGGTGTTCACCCTGCGGAGCTTGGGGACTCATCTCAGGTCAAAGTGGGCCAGAGAGCGATAGCCATCGGCAATCCGTTTGGCTTGGCCGGAACGATGACCGTGGGGATAATAAGCGCTTTGGGCAGGAGGCTTCCATCCGCTGCCACCGCTTTCTCCATCCCCGAAGTAATCCAGACCGATGCAGCCATCAACCCTGGCAACTCCGGTGGGCCACTTTTGGACTCCGCTGGCCGGGTCATAGGGATAAATACGGCCATTGAATCCCCAGTAGGAGTCAATGCCGGGATAGGCTTTGCCGTTCCCATAAACCTCGCCAAAAAGATTGTCCCCGTCTTGATAGAGAAAGGCTCTTACGATTACCCATGGCTTGGCATCAAAGGGATGAGCGTGACCAAGGCTTTGGCCAAGGAGTTTGACCTGCCGGTGGATTACGGGGCACTGGTAGATGAAGTTGTTAGGAACGGGCCTGCCTACAAAGCTGGCATCAGGGGCGGAACTAAGCGGGTCAAATTCATGGGAGAGGAGATAAACATAGGAGGAGACATAATCGTGGGCATAGATGGGCACGAAATCCGGAACTTTGATGATTTGCTTACCTACTTGATTTACAATACCTCAGTCGGCCAGGAGGTCACCTTGAGCGTGGTAAGGGGCGGGGAGAGGATAAAGGTAAAGGTTGTGCTGGGGAAGAGGCCAGCTTCTCTGGAGGAGTAGTATGGTTAGGAAGCTCCTTGGTCCTGTAATCTTAGCGATTTTGACTGCCGGATGCACCCTGGCCCCGGCTTTGGTCGGGGTCAGGGAAGTTGTGAGCTTTACCCCTGCCCCTACGCCAACCAATACCCCAACTCCAGTATCAGCAAGCTCTGTTGACCTGGAACCGGGGGAGCAGATAATCATCAACGTTTACAAGAAAGCAGCGCCTTCCGTGGTCAACATCAAAACACAGGTGCTTCAATGGGATTTCTTCTTCGGGGTGTATCCGGAGGAAGGGGCGGGCTCAGGCTTCGTCTACGATAAAGAAGGCCACATAGTAACCAATTACCACGTGGTTGAGGGAGCCCAATCCATTGAAGTAAGCTTCGGCGAAGACCTTTCCGTCCCAGCTGAAGTTGTAGGGACCGACCCGCTCAATGACTTAGCGGTGCTTAAGGTAGATGTCCCTCCGGACAAACTGGTCCCGGTAGAGCTGGGCGATTCTTCAACCCTTCAAGTTGGGCAGTGGGCTATTGCCATAGGCAATCCTTTCGGTAGGTTTGAGCGGACTTTGACCGTAGGGGTAGTGAGTGCTCTGAACCGGACCCTGGAGTTAGAGAGCGGTAGGATAATAAGGAACCTAATCCAGACCGATGCAGCCATCAACCCTGGGAACTCCGGTGGGCCGCTTTTGGACTCCAAAGGCCGGGTCATAGGGGTTAACACGGCCATAGTCTCTCCCAGCAGGGCTTCGGCTGGAGTTGGCTTTGCCATACCGGTGAATGTGCTTAAGAGGGTAGTTCCGGAGCTCATAGCCTATGGCCGTTACCGCCATCCCTGGCTTGGGGTAGTAGGCTACACCATAACTCCTACCTTGGCTCGCCGCCTTAACCTCCCTGTAGACCAAGGCGTGTTAGTGGCCCAAGTCTACAGGGGAAGCCCAGCCCATAAAGCTGGCATAAGGGGAGCTAAGGACCAGGTCGTAATCGGAAGCCGCATTATCCTTGTGGGAGGGGACATAATCACGGCTATAGACAATACCCCCATAAAGGGCATTGACTTTTTGAACGCTTACTTGGAGGATAACACCCAAGTAGGGCAAACGGTGGAACTGAGCATTTTGAGGGACGGTAAACCGCTCAAGGTAAAAGTAGTGCTTGAGGAGGAGCCGCAGTAAAGGGGGTATGCCCCTTGCGACCTAACCCCCTGTCCCTATTCCCTGCGAGGGAAGTGGGGATTCTGGCGGGAGGTCAGGGGAGAAGTCAGCCCCCTTGTAAGAGGTAGAGAAGTCAACCAAGCCTACGAGTGGGACCCAAAACGCTGGCGAACCCAAGCCCACGAGGGTGGGAAAACGGGGGGGCCAGGGGGCAAAGCCCCCCCTGGCGGGGGGCCGTGGGGGGTGTCCCCCCACAAATTCAAAAGGGGACGAGTAGCCAACCCTGGCAACCCCGCCACGAGTGGGACCCAAGGCACTGGCGGTCCTAAAGTCAACGGGGGTGGGGAAATAAAGGGCCTAAGGAGCAAAAGGGTTGACAACTGTTGGCGATTTTATTATCATCTATTCCAGCCAGGACGGAGCCGTGGACAGTGAAAGTAAAGCAGGCTTTCCGCTTTGAGCTGGACCCGAACCAGAAAACCCGCATGGCCTTGGCCAAGCACATCGGGGCTGCACGCTTCGCCTACAACTGGGGCCTGGCCCGCCTAAAAGAGGCTTTGGAGCAAGGCCGCTTTCCCCCTTCCGCTATCCAGCTACACAAGGAATGGAACCGCTGGAAAAGAGAAAACGCCCCCTGGTGGGTGGAAGTCTCCAAATGCGCCCCCCAAGAGGCTTTCCGGGACCTGGAGAAAGCTCTTAAGGCTTGGCGAGAAGGCAGGGCAAACTTCCCCCGCTTCAAGCGAAAGAAAAGCCTGGATGATAACAAGGCACGCCTGACCGGCTCCATCTGGGTCACTCCTCGCCATGTTAAGCTTCCCCGCATCGGCAAAGTGCGGACTAAGGAGAGGACCGACAAACTCCTTGCGCTACTCCAAGCTGGGAAAGCCCGCATCCTCTCGGCCACAATCTCCCGTGAGGCCGACCGCTGGTTTGTTAGCCTAACTTGTGTGGTTGAACGGCCTGACCCAGAACCCAGGGAAGCCAGAAACCCGGAGGACATTGTTGGGGTTGATTTGGGGTTGGAATCGTTCATTACCCTCTCGGATGGCACGAAAGTAGAGGCTCCCAAGCCTCTTAAGAAGGCCATGCGGCTTTTGGAGCGGCGCTCACGCCAGCTTTCCCGGAAGCAAAAGTTCTCCCAAAACTTTAGGAAGGCTTCATTGCGTTTGGCTCGTTTGCACCGTAGGGTTAGGAACATCCGTTGGGATTTCCTGCACAAGGTCACGACTTGGCTGGCGAAAACCAAGCCGGTCATAGTCGTTGAGGACCTGAACGTTCGGGGTATGTCCCAGAACGGGAACCTTTCCCAGGCCATTTATGACGCAAGCTGGGGGACCTTCCGGCGGATGCTGGAGTATAAGTGCCAGTGGTATGGGGCAAGGCTAATTGTAGTACCGCAGGACTTTCCGTCAACAAAGACATGCTCCCATTGTGGGGAAATTGGGCCTCCGCTTCCTCTATCCCAGAGGGTTTTCCGTTGCGAGGCGTGTGGGTTGGAGATAGACCGGGATTGGAATGCGGCGCTTAATCTATGGCATTATGGGTTGGCTCACCTTACGAGCCCTACCGGGAGTTCCCCGGGAAGTAACGCCTGTGGAGACCCCTCTGGCGGCGGAACAACTTCCCCCTCGCGGGGAAGTTGGCCTACGAGTCATGGGTCGTTGAAGCAGGAAGCAGCCGGTCATTTGTTTCGCCCCAAGGGGTGAAATAAATGACTATGAGTTGCAGAACGGTACAGACTGTTCCGGGAAAAAAGGAGGGGAGTGGGAAAAAGGAGTAGTTTGCCCCTTTTGCTTGTCCTTTGGGCAATAAATTTAGCCTTCATGCTCAGCACTGGCCATGCCCTCTTCCGCTTCTTCTTCTACCTTTTCACAGCCCTCATCGCCTTCTCCGCCCTCTGGGTTTGGCAAAACTTTTGGGGGCTGGAGGTGCAGAGGGCTTTAATTTCACCGAGGGCCCAGGTAGGAAAAGTCCTGGAAGAAGAGCTGGTGGTCCGGAACCGAAGCCCTTTGCCTAAACTTTGGCTTGAAGTAAGGGACCACTCCAATCTCCCGGCCCATGTAGCCGGGAAGGTCATAGGCTCCATACCTCCTAAGGGGGAATACCGCTGGTCGGTTAAAACCTTGTGCCGGAAGAGGGGCCAGTTCACCCTCGGCCCCATCACCGTAGTCAGCTC
>JAPWUT010000073.1 GCA_028275425.1 Anaerolineae bacterium
ATGGGGGCTTCGCCCCCCTGGACCCCCCGTTTGCCCATCCCTGTTGGCTTAGGGTTCGCCGGCGTTTTGGGGTTAGCCTCTCCCCAGGTCCTCCGCCAAATTTTCCCCCTTCCCTCGCAGGGAAGGGGGTCAGGGGGTTAGGTCGGAAAAGCCCCCAGTTTAACCAAGGTCGGCGAAGGCCGACCTTTTTCAAGGAGGCTGACTTTAGTCGGCGTGAAAGGGGCACAATCCCCTGCCAGGGGGCGAAGTTGCCAGCCTTTGGCTCTTTGAAGAAAATGGGTATAATGCATTGGCAAATTCGCAGGGGAGGTGAGGGATGAAGGCCTTGCATTACACTGAAGTAGAACCCCAAGAAGTCTACGGAATCCCAGGGGTTACGGTACGATGGCTCACCGGTAAGAAAGAAGGCGCACCTAACTTCGCTTTCCGCATCTTTGAGATGGAGCCGGGAGCCGTTATCCCATCCCACCAGCACGATTGGGAGCATGAAGTGTTCGTCCTGGCCGGGGAAGGCCTCGTGGGAGTGGATGGGGAAGAGAGACCTCTTAAAGAGGGAGATTTCGTGCTGATTCCTCCAGGTGCCAGCCATAAGTTCATAAATACCGGAAACGGGGTGTTTCGCTTCATTTGCGTCATACCCCTCAAAGGTGATACGAGGCCTTGAAGCACAAGCTCAATCTTTACGCCATCACCCTTAACTCCCTTCTAAGCGGCTTCAGAATGAACTTGATAAACGCAATATGGCAGCCTTTCGTCCTCAGTTTCGGGGTCTCTATGTCCTCTTTGGGCTTGGTTGAGAGCTTCTCTGGCCACCGAGGCATCGTCCCCGCTTTAGCTCAAGCAATTGGAGGATGGCTTTCGGATAGAAGGGGTCGCAAGCCAATAATAGTTTGGGGCAGCATCCTCACCTTTCTATACCTCGGATTGTGCCTGCTGGCCTTTTACTTGAGGGATTGGCGCTATATCCTACCAGCCGTCTTTTTCCTCGGCCTTTCAGCATACTCCCGACCGGCCCGTGATTCCATGGTTGCCGATTCGGTCAAAGCGGGGGAATTAGGCGTTGCTTACAGTTTGGTAATGGCTGCTTTCCTCCTTCCAGGGATTTTTGCTCCCGCTATGGGCGGCCTTATGGCCGATAAACTGGGGTTCGGGAGCGTTTTTGCCCTGGGGCTGGTTTTAGAAGCGCTCGCAGTTTTACCTATAGTCGTTTGGGCTCAGGAAACCATAGTTTACAATCCTCCTACAAAGGGGCTGACTCTAAAGCGCTTTTCCGTTCCGGCCCATCTCTTGCCTTTTTACGCAACTACAGCTGCCGACTTTTTCTCTTGGGGATTGGGTTACGGCATAATTTATGGGATGCTGGCTAAGACCTACGGCCTTTCCTCTTCCCAAATCGGGCTTATAGTGAGCGCTTCTTCTATAGCTTGGCTTGTTTTCCAAATGCCTGCGGGTAAGCTTGTGGACCGCTTCGGGGGCTTTAAGTTAATGGTGATTTCGGAGTTCCTCGGGATTCCCTTGATGATAGGGTGGCTTTTTGCTCGCTCCATGAAGGCTTTTATCCTATTGCAAATCCTTTGGGGGCTGGTGGCGGCGACTTGGGTGCCGGCTATGCAGTCTTACATAGCTTTAAAAGTCCCCAAGGAGGAAAGGGGCGAAGCCATGGGCCTCTTGAGCGCCTTCCGGGGAATTGTCTCTTTCCCTTCCCCTCTCTTGGGCGGCCTCCTCTACGAAGTTACGGGAATTTCAGGGCCGATTTTAGCCAACTTGGCCGGAATAATCGTGACCATTGCTATGTTTTTGTTCTGGGTTAAGGAATGAAGGCGAGCAAAGAGGAGATAAGGCGCTCTGTCTGGGAGAGATTGGAGAGGGAAGACATCGCCGATTTCCCCAGGCCTTGTTACGGACGCATCCCCAATTTCAAAGGCAGCCGTGAGGCTTCGCTCTGGCTTTTGAGGTTACCGGAATTCCGAAATGCAAAGTGTGTCTTCTGCCCGCCGGATTACGTGCTTAAAAGCGTGAGAGACCTCGTGCTGAGGGAGGGCAAGGTTCTGGCGGCTGCTCTCCCCCACATGAGAGGCTTCGTGGAGCTTATCGGCCCGGCCGATACTTCTATCCGCGGGCTTGCTCGTTATGGGAGGCCTCTCAAGACTCCGGTTGACTTTGTAGTGCAAGGAAGCGTGGCTGTGGACCCGTTTGGCAATAGGTTGGGGAAGGGGACGGGCTATGGGGACCAAGAGATTGCCTACCTCAAGGAGCGGGGGCTTTTGCAGGAGGGCTTCAAGATTGCAACTTTGGTCCATGACGCCCAAGTGCTGGAAGACTTATCCCCCTTAATGGAGCAGCACGATATACCCGTGGATTACGTCCTTACCCCAAGCCGTTGGTTCATAGCGACGCCAGGCGATGGTAGGGCGCACGAAATCACAATCCACAGGGTTTGGGAGGAGGAGATAGCTGCTGGCAGGAAGAAGGTAGAGGTAAGGCTATGGCGAGGGCGCTTCCGTTCCATCTTCCGCGGGGATAGGCTTAAGCTCGGTTCGGTGGAAGCGAAGGTTGAGGCAGTAGTTTGGTATCCTTCTTTCAGAGCGATGTTAGCAGGAGAAGGGGTAGAGAGGGTCATTCCCGGAGCCAGAAGCGAGGAAGAAGCGCTTGAGGTTTACAGGCGGATTTACTCGCAGACGGAAGAAGAAAGGTATGGAGTGGTGGCTTTCAGGCTTTCGCTTTAGGAGGAGTGTGCTTATCGCTTCAATAAGTGGGGGGCTGGCCTTTTGGATTTATTTCCGTTCTCTCGCTCCAGGTCTCTTATCTTACGATTTCGCCGAATTTCAGTACCTACCGGCCAAATTGGGCTTACCTCACCCCAACGGTTTCCCTTTTTACATGCTTTTGGGGTGGCTTTGGTCAAAGTTGCCCATAGGCACTCTCGCTTTCAGGATGAACTTGCTTTCTGCTCTCTGCGGTGGGGCTGCAACTGCAGCCTTCGCCTTGCTTTTGGAAAAATTAACAGGGCAGGATTGGCTCGCTTTAGCCGGCTCTTTCTTCTTGGCCTTTCTCCCGGCTTTCCACTTCTATTCCACCGGCGCTGAAAGGTATGCGCTCCTAATGTTTCTCCTCTTGACTTCTTTCCTGAGCGGGTTATGCTGGGGTAGAAACGGCCGGGTTAAACATCTCGTTTTAGGCTCTTTGGCAATGGGCCTGGCCTTAGCTACCCATCCTGTAGCTTTCTTAGCTCTCCCGTTCTGGCTTTTATACTCAGCTTTCTCCCGGCCTCGCTCCTTTCTGCAGGCTCTGCTCCCGACAATTGGAGCTTTACTTTTACCCTTAGCCCTTTACCTCTACATTCCGTGGAGGTGGATTGCGCTGGCTAAATATCCCACCCTCCCGGCGATTGGCGTTTCCGAGGCCGTAGTTCGGGGGCTGGCCTTCGTTTGGTATGCTCCGAAATTTTCCCTCAAAGTGCTATGGGATTATGTTGCAGGGCTAAGAGGGTTTGGCTTCGGGATGGTGAGAGGTGGCTGGAAGGAGGCGATTTCTTCGCTTGGCGACACGCAGGAGCTTTGGTTTGAACAATTCCCTCCGCCTATTTGGCCTTTGGCTCTCGTAGGTTCAATTTGGCTCCTTCGGGCCAACCCAAAGTTTTGGGTCAGCCTTGTGGGCTTCGCCGGACTGGATTTGCTCTTTACAGTTTACATAAAGCAAGGTAAGCCGGAGGCTTACCTTTTACCGGCCTTTGCCCTTTTTGCCCTTTGGCTTGCTTTAGGCCTTGCTGTCTTCATCGGAAAATGGGAAAAAGCCGGATTACCGAGGTGGATTTCTTGGGGGCTGGTAACCTTGTTGCTTTTGGGCCTCTACCATCACGATGCTTCCGGCTTAAGCATTTCCCGGTTTTCCAACGTTGAAAGCTGGTGGCGGGAGGTAATCCATTACCCTCTTGAGGAAAGGAGCGCTTTAATTGCTCATTGGGGCGATTTGACCCCTCTTTGGTACCTTCAACAGGCGGAGGGGCTACGGCCTGACCTCATCGGCTTATTCCCGCCCGAAAGCGGCCTTGCCTCCAAATGGCTTTCCCAAGGCCGAGCTTTGTATCAGGCAGGTCCAACTCACGGTTTTGACCACGATTTCCCAACCAAGTTTAAGTTGGTGCCTTGGGGGAAACTTCTGCGCATCTTCCCCCCTGAGGCTGACTTTTCCTGCCCGGCCGGCCTTCTTCCGGCTCCAGAAGTTTCGGAGTGGCCTCTGGCGGTAAAAGGGTGGGCGGTCCAGGAAAGCCATAAGCTTTTAGAAGTGTGTTGGGAAGCCCGCTCCAATTTCCCAGCCGACCTGTACCTCAGCGTGCGGCTTCTTTCGCCGGATGGGATGATTCTTTATCAGAAAGACGAGCCCTTGCTTCCCCAATGGTATCCGTACCCAGAAGTGAAAGCCGGCGAGGAAGGCCTTTTCGTAACTTACTTAGACGCACCTCCAGAGCTTCCCCCAATAGGCTACCGAATTGAGCTGGCTCTATTCACTATAAAAGGCGGGAGGTGGGAGCAAATAGGCTTCTCCCATTACCTTGGAGAAGCCCGCTTGGCTCGCTCCAGAGGAAGGGGTAAAACCTCGCCTTTCGCTTTCCAAGCAGGCCCCTTCCGAGTAGTGGGGTTTGAAGCATCCAAAGAAGCGGTGCGGCCAGGAGACCCGGTTCGGCTGGAAGTGGTTTGGGAAGCAATCGCTCCCCCATTAGCTGATTACTCCGTAGCCTTCAAGTTGGTAGATGCCCGGGGGACGGTTAAAGTTACCGAACCTCAGCCTCTTTTTCCAGGTTACCCAACAGCCTGGTGGAGGAAAGGAGAAATAGTCAGGGGAATTTACACTTTCCAAGCCCCGAGGCACATATCCGGTAGGGCTTTTTGGGTTGAGCCAGTTATATTGTCCCCTTGGGGAAGGGAAAGCTGGAAGTGGCTGCCATTTTATGCCGGTCCGTTCTTTGTGCGGGATCGGCCCCATCTTTGGAGGCTTCCTGAAGGGGTAACAAAAGTAAGGTGCAAATTCGGAGAATTAGCCGAGCTTGCGGGATACACCTTGGAAGAGGGCGAAGAGCTTAAGCTTACCCTCTATTGGAAAGTGTTGAGCGAGACCGATAGCTCTTACCACGTTTTTGTCCACTTGATAGACGAAAACGGGCATATAGTAGCCCAACACGATGGCATCCCTTCTGGCGGTGCGGCCCCTACAAGCATATGGGTTGAGGGCGAGATAATAGAGGATGTGCATCTCCTCCCCGTTGATGTTCCTCCAGGCAAATACACCATCCTTGTCGGGCTTTACAACCCCCGAACTATGGAGAGGCTAAAAGCCGGCGTGCCCGGCGATGCTTTCCCTCTTAAGACCATAGAGCTAAACGGAACAGGGTTCAGCTTGGCAGAGTTATCTCTCCTTCTTCCAGCTTCCGTAGGAATTCCTTCTCCTCCTCTGTGAGGCAGGCTTTCTTTAAGAGGTCGGGGCGGCGTTGCCAAGTGATGAGGATGGATTGTTGCCTCCGCCAGCGGGCAATGGCCGCATGATTCCCCGAAAGCAGGACCTCCGGAACCTTGTAGCCACGAAAATCGGCGGGGCGAGTGTAATGGGGATACTCAAGTAGGCCTTGGGAGAAGGAGTCTTCAAAAGCCGCTGCTGGGTCCCCAAGCACTCCCGGAATAAGCCTTGTTACCGCATCCACAATGACCATGGCCGGGATTTCTCCCCCAGTGAGGATGTAATCACCGATGGATATTTCATCATTGGCCAGATAAAGCCTCACCCGTTCATCAACCCCTTCGTAGTGACCGCAGATGAGGACTATGCGGTTGTGGCGAGATAGTTCCCAGGCCACTTCTTGAGTGAACAAGCGGCCTTTGGGGCTTAAGAGGATTACCGGAACCTGAGGCTTTTGCCCTTCCTCTAAGCCAAGGATGCTTTCCACGGCCCGGAAGATAGGCTCGGGCTTCATAACCATCCCACCACCGCCACCGTAGGGATAATCATCGGTAACTTTGTGCTTGCCGGTAGCGTAATCCCTTATGTTGTGGATGGCAATGGATACAAGACCCCTCTCCCGAGCCCTTTTTATGATGCTTTCCTCAAAGACCCCCTTGAACATTTCGGGGAAGAGGGTCAGTATATCAAAATGGATGGCCATCTTATCCAGGGACCGAAGGGACTATGGGCGGTTCTCCCTTAATCCCCTCCACGATTTCAAAAGCTTTCCGGACCTTTTCCTCTGGTCCTTCTACCAAGAGGACGACTGCTCCTTGGGATTCTCCCAAGCCTCCTGCGGCAATCATTGTAGCTTCCACATCGGCCAAGATTTTAAGGGCTTCAATTTCCGTCACCACCTCAGCTCCGTGGACGGCCATTATGCCTACCTTATCGCCTGTAGCGTATTTCAAGCGGTAAATCCCGCACTTCCTAACCGCTTCCGGAACCGAGGGCACAAGTTTCTCCAATCCCACCGGAACTATAAGGTGAGCCCCGCGAGCCATTATGGTCCCCAAGGCCATCCCTATGGTCCCCCCCAATTCATTGGACATAAGAATGCCGACATGGCCCTGGGGGTCAACAGCGTTCGCCCCTTTTATGAAAACGTCATCAGCTCCGAAGGAGCGGATGGCTACTTTGGCTTCTACGTTTACCAGTTCGCCCTTGTGGAAGATAAAGGGGGCTTGCCTTATTTCAGGGGGAGTAGCCGAGAGTTTTCCATGGCCGATATAACCGGCAGCATAGGTGAACTTATCCACAGGCTTTCCCAGGAGTTCTTCGGCAATGTAGGCAGTGGTGGTGCCGTTAGCTATGATTAACCACCCCTCGGCAAAGGCCTTTTTGACGTGCGGAAGTTGAACTACCGCTTTAGCGATGAGCCTTTTAGATTCGGGTGGATTGAGGACAATGACACCGGTGACGGTTTCCATGGTTATCCCTCCTCTGGGCTAAAATAAAGCTTGGCAAGGTAATTATACCGCAAAAGCAAGATAGTCCAAACTGTTCGCGAGGGGAAAATAAAAAGGCGGGCCCGAAGGCCCGCCCGGGTGCCCCCTTGTTTCCCCTTCTTAGAAAGCGTAAACTTTGTCCAGCTCCTCGTCCGGCACATCCCAGACCACATTGTGCGGAGGAAGTGGCTCATACTTCATGAACTCAGGCATGCGGTCATGGGCCTTGGTGAAACCGGCGGCCTCGTTGAAGAGCCTCTCCTTCTTGAGGACCTCAAGCCCGTACTTGTTGGAATCCTCAATCGTCCAGTTGGTGCCCAGGACACCGTTGCACTCCTCAACAAGCCCCTCATAGCCGCTGGGGATGTCCAAGATGGCGAAAGCGATGAAGAGGCAGTGGCCGGTGGAGTCAATGAAGGCCGTGGCCGCCTGGAAATTGCGGGAAAGCTCGGCCTTCCGCACATCGCGCGGGTCGGCCTTGCCGCCAACGCTGAGGATTTCCGGAGCGATGGTGTAGCCGGCGGTGTGGTCGGCGCCCATCGTGGATGTAGCGTAAGTGACCCCGATTCCTTTGACGGCACGCGGCTCGTAGGCGGGCATGTTCTGCCCTTTCACGCCGGGGACGCGGTTCCAGCCGAAGGCTTTCCCGGTGAAAGCGGCGCCGTTCCCGATTATGCGGCCAAGCGGGGTGCCCTTGCGCACTTCCTCATCCAGCAGGCGGATTGCCCCCTGCCAGTCGCCGAAGGGCAGAAGCCCAGCATCCATCGCTACCGCAATCGTGCCGCCAATCTCAATGGTGTCAATGCCGAGGTCATTGCAGAGCCAGATGAGCTTGCCGATGGCATCCAGGTTATCAATTCCGCAGTTGGCCCCCAGCGCCCATGTGGACTCGTACTCAACGCAGGAAACGATTTCCTTGCCCTGCTCATCGTAATAGGTGTTGGAGCACTGGATGACGCAGCCGGGGTGGC
>JAPWUT010000002.1 GCA_028275425.1 Anaerolineae bacterium
AAATGGCCGCAAGTTTTATTCCCTTGCGCTTCTCGGTAAGCCATAAGGTTACATAAAGTAGCGGCCTCGGGATAAATGGTGGGCTGTTGGAAAACCATAGGTCAAAAGCCGAGGCAAAGGGGGCTATCGCCACTACAGCCTTAACTTCGGGGTTGCGGGCAGCGCTCATTATGGCACTGGCCGCCCCCAAGGAGTAACCCATCAGAGCTATGGATTTGTACCCTCTACTTTTGAGGAACTGCACTGCAGCGTCCAAGTCCTCGCTTTCTTTCAGGCCGTAAGTATGGCCGTTTGAGGTGCGGTCGCTGAAGCCGTGGTTCCGGTAGCTGAAAAGCAATAAGCCAAAGCCCGCTTTTTGAAAGAGGGGGACAAGAGGCAAGCCTTCCCTCAGGTCCCTTCCGGAGCCATGGGCATAAATTATGACCGGCCCGTTGGGCTTTGGTGGGGGGAAAAGCCAGCCCCTTAGGGTAATGCCATCGGAGGAAGGGAAAGCTACCTTCTCAAACGGGCTATCACTGGACGGAGTTAATAGGTCTTTCGGGAAAGCCGGGGCCCCGGTCATCCAAGATTCTACGACGATGGAGACCAAGATGAAAAGGGAGAAGGTCCCAAATAGGCTCCCGCTAAGCGATAAAAGTATTTTCCAAGCGAGGTCTTCCATTTTCCCCCCTGAGAAAAGATATCCCATTATACCCTGCCGGACCTTAAAAAGCAACTTTGCGAGGCGCGTCTCAGTAGCTTGTCCCAGTGCTGCGTTTCCTAAGCCTGACGGCCTATGGCTTAAAGCCCGGAAAGCCTTTCTTTACCCATAAAACCGCTTCTTCCCCCTTGCGCGGAGCGAGCGGTTCGCGGTAAAGGAGCCAGCGCAAAAGGCCAAGCCCCCTCAGACCCATCACCCTGCACTCTTCCCTTACGGTAAAATGCCTCCCGAAATAGCTTTCACCAGGCGGGGAGGCCTTTTCCACAGGGACTATAAAAGCTTCGGCTTCAAGGGGAGGTTGGCTTTGTTCTTGAACTCTAAGGCCAGAGAAGCCCCGCAGGTACCATTCAAGTTCTGGGATGTTTCCAACCAGAGCTAAATTGAGGGTAGATGGGTCGCCAGTCCTGTAGCTGGAAAGCTTGCGGAGGGAATCCACGGCTTCTTTTACCTCAAGGGAGGTAATGCGGCATAGGGGCAAGTGCTCTTCAACGTAGGGGGAGAAGTTGAGGCCACGGGCCAGCTTGATTTCACCCAAAGAGAAAGCGGTAAGCAGGAGCAGGATTGCAACCCGGTACGAAGCCTTGGGGCCGCGCATTAAGGAGAGGACAACTAAGGCGCTAACAATGCCTACGCCCGCCCCCAAAAATGCCAAGAGGTAGGGAAAAGCCCCCCACAAGGTGTAAGCTGAAATCCCCAAGAACCCCCACACGCCAAGGCATAAGCTTAGGCCAAAAGCGATGAGCTCTTCAGCGCTGAACTTCTCACCGGCTAAATGACGGAACAGGTTGCATAAGCCGAGGGAACTCAGGATGGTCAATGGGAGCAGTATGGGCAAAAAGCCGGCAGGCCCTTCAATGCCCCCGAAGATTGCCACTGCCAGGCCGAATCCGGCCAAAGCCCAGAGGTAAAGCCCTTCTTTCCCTCCCCAGAAAGCGGCCAGAATAAGCAGAGGCTCATACAGTAAAAAGTTTACGAGCGGTTTGAGGGAAAAGTGGCCACCAAAAAGGCTTGAGAGCCAAAGGGCAAAGGAATCGGCGGCGAGGCCGAGGCCGGGAGGGTAGAAGAAGAGCAAAGTAGAGGTGAGCAGGAAGCTTGCCCCCAGAGCTGGCCAGAAGCCAGCGTTTCCCCGGGCCAAAGGCTTAATTTTCTCCCGGAAAAGAAGGGCCAGGATTAAACCTTCGCCGGCTATCGTCCAGAACGAAAGGCCTGAGGCCATCCCAAGCCCCAGCACGCAGGCTGCAACGTAAAGCCAGGGCAAGCTTTCGCTTTCCCGATACCACAAAATTGCCCCTATTGCCACCAGAGCAGCCAATGCCCCTATGGCCTCGCCATCGGCAAAGGAGGAGGAGAAAATCCAGAGCGGGGAAAGAGCCGAAATGGCCGCTGCTACCAAAGCCTTATCCTTGCCCAAAACTCGCCGCAGGGGGAAGAAGGCTAAGGGGATAAGGCCTCCGGCCAATGCGGCCGGCAGCCTTGCGGTTACATCGCCAGCCCCGAACAAGAGGAAAGCCAGGGCTTGCAAGCCGAGAGGCACTGGGCCCATGGGCCACGAAGGCTCAGGTACTTGCCCCTGGACAAAACGCCAGGCAGCCAAAGCCCTCAGGGCCTCCTCCTGACCCAGAAGGCGGCTGGAGGCGGTGCCTATCCGCAAAGCTAAAGCTACCAAGGTCAGGAAAATATAGGCTAAAAGCTCAAGGGCAAAGCTGCTCAATTTTAGCACCCCTTTGCAGGATTTGCCCTTTCTCCACGCAACCCTCAATAGCCTTCGCCAAATCCAATTGACGTGCTTCAACCCCGCGGGCCCAGTAAGCGAAGAATTCCACGTTCCCTTCCGGCCCAAGAAGCGGCGAAACAGTCAAGCCCAGAGTAGAAAGGCCAAGGCCTTGGGCAAAATCTACAAGGCTTTCCAGAACTTCCCTGTGGACCTGCGGGTCCCGCACCACGCCTTTCTTGCCCACCTTCTCGCGGCCGGCCTCAAACTGAGGCTTTATAAGCGCCACAACCTCTGCCTTGGGCTTAAGGAGGTTGAGAACGGGCGGAAGGACAAGCCTCAGGGAAATGAAGGACACATCTATAGTGGCCAGGTCTACAAGCTCGGGGAGGGAAGTGAGGTAACGGATGTTGGTCCGTTCCAAAATCACAACTCTGGGGTCCTGGCGGAGTTTCCAGGCCAACTGGCCATAACCTACGTCTACAGCGTAAACCTTAGAAGCGCCGTGCTGAAGGAGGCAATCGGTAAAGCCGCCCGTTGAGGCTCCAACGTCAATTGCCACCTTGCCCGAGGGGTCAACTCCGAAGGTTTTGAGGGCGAACTCCAGCTTCAATCCCCCACGGCTGACGTAAGGTAGGCCCTCTTTAACCTCAATGTTCGCTTCAGGGTGAACGAAGGCTCCTGGCTTAGAGACCGTTTTCCCTTCCACCAAGACCTTCCCGGCCAAAATTAAGGCCTGGGCCTTCTCACGGCTTTCAGTCAAGCCCTTTTCTACCAGAAGGACGTCCAACCTCCTCTTCATCTTGGCTTCTCCGCCACTATTACCAACGCTCCGCCTTCGCTAACTGAGCCTTTAATTAGAGGCAGAAGAGCTGCCAGGAAGGCCCGCAGGATTACATGCCTAAGCGAGGTATGGTAAAGGAGGAAAAGGGTCGGGAAGAGGGCGTTGCCCCAGAAGAAGGAATGGGCCCAGAAAGCTGCTGCCTTCGGCGGGAGGATGTAACGGAAACGGGAGAGCCTCATGCCTGCCTTACTTAGCATCGCACTCCAGTAGGATGGGGGGTAAAAATGGCGCATGCTCAGGATACCGTTTATGACGGAAGCGAGGCCTCGCCTTAAGAAGGAGAGCCAGGGGGAAGCCTGGGCTTCTGGAGCCAAGAGGTAGCGCTCAAGGTAATGGCTTGGGACGCTGAACAGGAATTTGCCCCCAGGTTTTAGGACTCTACCCACCTCCTTTATGGCTAATTCCACTCTGGGGATGTGCTCAAGGACACAGGCGCTGAAAACCGTCCCAAAGTAATTGTCCCTGAAGGGCAAGGAGCAAGCATCGGCTTGGAGGACAAACCGGTAAACGTGGGCGGAGAGCGCTCTCTTTAACCTCCCCTTGTTGATGTCAAGCCCCAGGTCCAAAGGGGTATGGAAAAGGGTGCGGGTGAACTTCCCATCGCCGCAGCCCAAGTCCAGGACTGGCGGGGTTATCTCCTCTTCCCGGAAGGCTTGGTATTCCCAAATTTTCCAGAGGGCATTGTCGGGGGGTGCCGATGTAAGCAGCTTTTCCAAGGCCTTTTCCAAGGCCTGCCTCCTGGCTACATTGGCTCCTCTTCCAAGGTCAAAGTTTCGCCGCAATTGAGGCAGCGCGCTTCATTCTTGCCCGATTCTACCATTAGGCCGCCGCAGGAAGGGCAAGGGGTTGAAACCGGCCTCTTCCAAGTGGAGAAGCTGCACGCTGGGTAATTCACGCAACTATAGAAAGTGCGCCCTTTCCGACTCTTGCGCTCCACTATGTCCCCTCCGCACAGCGGACATAAGGCGCCGGTCTTTACCAAGTAAGGTTTGGTATTGCGGCAAGCAGGGTAGTTGGAACAAGCCAGGAATTTCCCGAACCGCCCCCATTTTACAATCATAGGGCTACCGCAAAGCTCGCAGGTAAGCCCTGTCTCCTCTACCGGAAGCTCAACTTTCTCAATGACCTCCTCGGCACGAGCTACCTCTTGGGCAAAGGGGCCGTAGAATTCCCGGAGCATCTTCACCCAATCCTTCTCCCCACGAGCTATCCGGTCCAAGTCCTCCTCCATCTCAGCCGTGAACCCAACGTTTATGAGGTCGGGAAAATGCTGGGTGAGTAAATCGCTCACGATGAAACCGATGTCAGTGGGGACTAAGCGTTTCCCCTCCCGTTTGACATAACCTCTGGCGTAGAGTGTGGAGATGATGGGGGCATAGGTTGAGGGTCGCCCTATGCCGTATTCTTCCAGAGTCCGGACCAAGGAGGCTTCGGTGTAGCGGGGCGGAGGTTGAGTGAAATGCTGCTCGGGCAGGAGTTTCACCAAATCCAGAGGTTCATCGGGTTCAAGGGGTGGGATGGGCATGGCTTCCTCTTCTTCGGAAACGGCCTCGTCCTCTTTGGCTTCTTGATAGATTACCAGGAAGCCGGGGAAGCGTAGTGAGGAGCCTGCAGCCCTGAAGAGGTAGCGGCTATCGGCCAAGATGTCAACCGAAATGGTATCGTATACAGCGGGGACCATCTGGCTGGCCAGGAACCGGCGCCAGATGAGTTCGTAGAGCTTGAGTTGGTCTTTGTTGAGGTAGGGGGCAACGGATTCGGGGGTTCGGTAGACGCTTGTGGGGCGGATAGCTTCGTGGGCTTCTTGCGCGACTTTGGCGCTGGTCTTGTACTCAGGAGGCTTCGGAGGAAGAAGCTCTTGGCCAAACCTCTCGGCTATGAAGCGGCGGGCTTCCTTCTGGGCTTCCTCGGCTACGTGGACGCTATCAGTGCGCATGTAGGTTATGAGGCCAACGGGCCCTTCTTCCCCCAAGGGTATGCCTTCATAGAGTTGCTGGGCTATAAGCATGGTCTTTTTGGCCGTAAACCCAAGCTGCTTTGATGCTTCCTGCTGAAGGGTGCTGGTGATGAAAGGAGGAGCCGGGTTCTTCTTCCTCGTCCCCCTTTTGACCCCTTGGACTACGTAGGAGGCTTTCTCCAGTTCGGCCAGGATTGGCTCTACATCCTCTCGGCTCTTGAGGTCCACTTCTTTGCCGTCAATGCTTACCAGTTTGGCCAGGAAGGAAGGGTGCTCAGGGGTGCGCTTGGCAAGTTCGGCCTTTATTGACCAATATTCCTGCGGGACGAAGTTCTGTATTTCCCGCTCTCTTTCCACGATTAGGCGCAGGGCAACGGATTGAACCCTTCCAGCGGAAGTGCGGTTGCGGACTTTGCGCCAAAGGAGTGGGCTTAGCATGTAGCCCACAAGCCGGTCCAGAATGCGGCGGGCTTGCTGAGCATTCACAAGGTTCAGGTCAATGCTTCTGGGGTGAGCGAAGGCTTCCTCTATAGCTGGCTTTGTGATTTCGTGGAAGACTACCCTCTTGGCCTTATTGCGGGGTATCTTGGCCACTTCCATGATGTGCCAGGCGATGGCTTCCCCTTCCCGGTCGGGGTCGGTAGCCAGGTAAACTTCAGAGGCGCCGCGGGCTGCTTCCTGCAGCTCTTTTACTACCTCACGCTTTTCCTTCGGGACCACGTAGTAAGGCTTGAAATCGTTGGAGACATCAACGCTGAGGCTTGAGCGGAGCAGGTCCCTCACGTGGCCTATGGAAGCTTTGACCAAGTAGCCCTTGCCCAAGAATTTGCCCACGGTGCGGGCTTTGGCCGGCGATTCCACAATCACAAGCTTATATTCATCTTTGGGCGGATCAGGTAGCTGGTCGTGGGCGGGGGTCCTGCCCATCTTAATCAAAGTTGAGCCGCAAACAGGGCAGCGGCCACGGGTAGCAGGCCTATTCCCAGGAAGGTATATGGGTTCGGGGTTTTCCATTGGCCTGCGTTCCTTGCACTTAACACAGTAGGCTATGATGTCTTCTCCCATTTCCTCCGTCCTTTCAAAGGTATTCTTCCATGTTCTTGTCCTTAAGCATCTCCACCAGCTTTTTCACATCCTGGGCTCTGCTTTTAGGGCAGACCAGGATTATGTCGTCGGTCTCCACCACAATCATGTCCTTGAGGCCGACGGTAGCGATTAGGCGTTTTGTGCCGTAAAGTAGGGAGCCAGTCGTGTCAAGGCCGATGTGCTCCCCTCCCACTATTACGTTGTTTGCTTCGTCCTTAGGCAGGATATCAGCCAGCGTAGCCCAGTTTCCGACATCGCTCCAGCCCATGTCCACGGGTATGACCATGACTTGGGAGGATTTTTCCATTATCCCCTGGTCTATGGACTCGCTTTCCACTTCTTGCCAGATTTCTTCCAAGACTTTCCCCTCTTCCTCGGTTCCTATGGCTTCATCCATGCGCATAAGC
Source organism: Anaerolineae bacterium (assembly GCA_028275425.1). Lineage (GTDB taxonomy): Bacteria > Chloroflexota > Anaerolineae > SpSt-600 > SpSt-600 > SpSt-600. The sequence goes on from JAPWUT010000002.1 coordinate 6,706, forward strand.
TGGGAGTAAAGTCTGGGCATGTGCTGGCGGAACTCTTCCATTATCGTGGAAAGCTTCCAGACGAAGATTCCGCTGTTCCAGTAGTAGCAGCCTTGCTCTAAGTAGGAGCAGGCGGTTTCAAAATTGGGCTTCTCGGTAAATTCTTCGGCTTTGTAGACTGGGAAGCCGCCCACTTCTTTCCAAAGCTGGCCTTGGCGGATGTAGCCGTAGCCTGTTTCGGGTTGGGTAGGCTTCACCCCCAAGGTCACCAAGTAGCCTTCCTTAGCGACCTCGGCCGCCGCCAACAGGGCTCTCCGGAACTCCTCAGGCTTCTCTATGACGTGGTCGGCATGGAGCGAGGCCATAACCGCTTCCGGATCCAAGCGCTTCATGTAAAGGACCGAAAGCCCAATGCATGGGGCTGTTCCTTTCCCCTCCGGCTCGGTGATTATGTTCCGGGCAGGGAGTGAAGGAAGCTGGGCCTTTACGGTGGGGGCATAGGTTCTGTTGGTAACCACGAAAATCCTTTCCGGTTCCAGGATTGGCCTTATGCGCATGAAAGTCTCCTGGAGCATAGTGTTCTTGGCTACGATGTCCAATAGCTGCTTCGGCCTATACTTTCGGCTTTTCGGCCACAACCTTGTTCCCGTTCCTCCGGCAAGTATTAGCGCAAGCATAGCCTCCCCTCCTAATCCACGAAATATTCCGCCCTGCTTTCCCTGGCCAAAACGTAATGCATCCCCCCTACCTGGCGCACCAGCCCCTTTATCTCCATAATGGCAAGAGCGCTGGAGACTTCGGACATCGGTAAGCCGGTCGCTCTCTTGATTTCATCTATGTGGGTGGGCTCGGAAGAGAGGTGGGAGAGGATTAAGCTTTCGGTATCGGTAGCAGGGACGGCCGCTTTCACTTCTTCCCTGGCCTTCACCAAGGTTATATTGAGCTCCTCAAGGATATCTTCAGCCGAGAGGACAAGCTTTGCGCCTTGCTGGATGAGGCGGTTTGTCCCCCGGCAGGTCTTGTAGAAGATGCTTCCTGGCACGGCGAAGACCTCGCGGTTCTGTTCCAGGGCAAATTCGGCGGTGATTAGGGCGCCGCTTGTTTCCCCCGCCTCCACGACCAAAACGCCTTTGGCCAATCCGCTTATGATGCGGTTGCGAGGGGGGAAGTTTGTAGCCTCGGGCGGTGTCCCGAGGGGGTATTCGCTTATAAGAGCTCCGTTTTCGGTGATGGCTTGGGCGAGGGATTTATGCTCCGGGGGGTAAATTATATCAAGCCCTGAACCTAAGACGGCAATTGTCCTCCCTCCGGCTTCCAGCGCAACTTGGTGGGCGAGGCCGTCTATCCCCTTAGCCAGCCCGCTTACGATAGTCACTCCGCTTTGGGCCAATGGCTCCACGAGGAAGCGTGTGGCCTCTTTCCCGTAGACGCTTGGCCTTCTGGTTCCGACCACGGCTATTGCCCATTCATCTTGGGGCTTAAGGGTTCCCTTAACGAAGAGCAGGAAAGGCGGGTTCTCCACGTGGCGCAAATTGTAGGGGTAATCCTCGTCCTTCCAGCTCACAAGGCAGACCCCAGCCTTTTGTAGCTTTTCCATTTCCAAGTCCAAGGACACGCGTTTACGCACGGCCAGGAGGTTTTCAATTGAGCGGCGGTCCAGCCCAGCCCGGGCGAGCTCTTCAGGCCGGGCCTCCCATGCTTCCCTGGCACTTCCGAAGTATTCCAAGAGGTTTCTGAACCGGACCGGCCCTATGCCTTTGACCAAACTGAAACCAAGCCAATACTTAAGCTCTTCCATGGCTTCCTTTTCTCCGGAATTTGGTTTAAAGATACACAAAGGGGGTGCTTTTGTCAAGCGCCGACAAATCTTGAGGTCTGGAAGGTGTCCCCCACAAAACCAAAAGAGGGGGCGAGCAGCTGGCCCTTGCAGGCTGGCCAGGAGTGGGACCAAATACGCCGGCGAGCCATCAGCCAACGGGGGTGGGGCAGGTCAATTCCCACCGATGCTTGGAAACTGCTTAACTTCGCTCACAATGACACACGCGGGCCATTGCGAAAGTGCAAAGTGCCAGAATGGCTTGAAAGCTTTCTCTGTGGTAGAATTTAGCCTAAGTTCGGCTTGGGAAGAGCATTATGCTGAGGCTTTTTGCACTGGCCTTGGCCCTTTATACAGCAGTTTCTCTGACTGTGAAAGAGCCCGGCTACATGGATGCATGCTACTATTTTGCTGTGGCTGAAAACTTGGCCCAAGGTAATGGCTTGATGGAACCTTTCTTGTGGAATTACTTGGATTACCCCGACCGCTTGCCTCACCCCGCTTTCACCTATTGGATGCCTCTACCTTCTCTTCTTGCCTGGCCCTTCCTCAAACTTTTGGGGAAAAGTTACTTCGTAGCACGGCTGCCTTTCGTCATCCTGGCCTCTTTACTGCCAATTGTAAGCTATAAGGCCGCAGAACTCTTGCAAGAGACAACCTCAGGGCAAGGCAAGGCTATTCCAACATTGGCCGCTTTCCTCACTATCTTCTCCGGCTTCTACGTTGTCTATTGGCCTGCTACCGATGGTTTTGCTCCGTTCGCTTTGGCCGGAGGGCTTTGCCTCCTCCTCTTAGGCAAGCTTTTGGAAGACGGTTCCCCTCCCCTCGCTTTCTTAGCCGGTGTAGCCGCCGGCCTTGCCCACCTCACCCGAGCCGATGGCTTTCTGCTCATCCTGCCTGTGGTCTTCCTCTTGGCCCGCCCGCAGAAGCGCAGGCTTGCCTTATGCTTCCTCCTCGCTTACCTCATCCTGATAAGCCCATGGATTGCTCGCAACGTGGCATCCCTGGGCGTTCCCCTTCCCACTTCCGGGACTAAGACCGTCTTCCTGACCAATTACGATGACTTGTTCTCGTATGGCAAAGAGCTTTCCTGGCGGAGTTACTTGGCTTGGGGTGCAAAGGCTATAGCTATGTCCAAGCTGAAGGCTGCATGGCTCAACCTCCAGACCGCCTTAGCTGTCTTCCTCATGGTCTTCTTGGCCTTACCCTTTGCCATTGGGTTCAAAAGGCTCTGCGCGCTTGATTTGCTCAAGCCTTTCTGGCTCTACGCTTTAGCCCTCTTTTTAACCATGACCTTGGTCTTCTCTTACCCCGGCCCCAGAGGAAGCTTTTTCCACTCCGGAGGCGCTCTCCTCCCCTTTACCACTTCCGTATCGGCCATTGGACTCAAGTTTTTGAGCGACTCTTGGGCCAAGAGGCGAAAGATTGCCCCGGAAGCTCTCTGGCGGCTGAACTACGCAGCGGCCATCTCTTTAGCCATTTTAGTGAGCCTCTTCGTTCTCTACCGAGCCTTAGGGCCAGGCCAATGGAACCAGCGAGGAGAAGTCTACAGGCAAGCCGAAGCCTGGCTCAGGCACAATTCATCCCCTGAAGCCATCGTGATGGTCAGCGACCCGCCCTGCTTCTACTACTACTCCCACCGGCCTTCCATCGTAATCCCCAACGGGGATGTGGAGACAGCCCTTAGGGTGGCCAAACGTTACGGGGCCTCATTCATGCTTTTGGAACCGGACCACCCCCGCCCCCTGGATTCCCTCTACCTCAACCCTCATGCCTCCGAAGGCCTGAAGCCTATCGCCACCTTTGGAAAAGCCATCCTCTTCCGGATTGAGCCATGAGGCAATGGTTAAAATCCCTCCTCCTATTGCCCCTTGCCCTCATGCTGGCCTTGGGTTACCGTGAATGGGCCTTTGTGCTCCTACTATCCCGGTCTGGGGGCTTCCCCCTGGGTTTGGAAGCATTGGAGAAGGCGCGGGAGCTAAATCCTGCAAGCCCTAAGCCTTTGGTTTGGGAAGGGAGACTTTACCTAAGCCGCGGCCTTTACGATTACGCAGAGAAGGCCTTTTCCCTGGCAGTGGAAATGGGGGGCGGTGTAGAAGCACTCATGGGGCTTGGGGATGCCCTCTTTGCCCGAGGGAAAAGGGAAGAGGCAATGGCCGCGTGGCACAAAGCCTTGGAGATTAGACCTTACGATCCGGCTCTGCACCGCCGAATCGGCCTTGCCCTCTTCAAGGAGGGGAGGTTCCACGCTGCAGCCTTCCACTTGCAAGAAGCCAATGACCCTTGCCTGCTGGCCTTGGTCCTTTTACCCATCAACCCACCTGAAGCGGCACGCTTGGCCGAAAATTGCCATGGTTTTGAGGGCTTGAAAAGCATCCTCTCCATTCCCGACAAGCCCCTGCGGCTCAGGGAGCTGGGCAAATTCTACACCGCTATGGGAGAGTACGGAGCAGCCAAAGCCGTTTTGGAAGAATCCCTTGCCCTTTGCCCTGAAAGCGCCGAAGGCTGGGCCTTCTTGGGCCATGCCCTTTCCCGCCTCGGCCTTGACCCCTCCCAAGCTTTTGCCAAATCCCTGGAGTTGGATTATACTTTCCCGGCAGGGCATTACTTTATGGGCTTGCACTTTTTAGCCCAGGGCAACTTGGAAGGGGCAAGGCAAGAACTCCTTTACGCCCTATCGCTTGAACCTTCAAACCCACACTTTCAAGCGGCCCTGGCCGAGGTGGAAATCCGGAGGGGGAATTACGCAGAGGCCGAAGTTAGGCTCAAAAAAGCCGTTGAGTTGGCACCTGAGGAGCCGAGCTTCCGTCTCTACTTGGGAGAGCTGCAGATTGGCATCCTCATGAGGACCGACCAGGAAGCTTTGGAAAACATCCGTAAAGCGATAGAAGCTTCTCCTTCTGACCCTAAGGGCTGGGAACTGGCAGGGATTGCCTATTACTATGCAGGCCAAACGGCCTTGGCCGAACCCTATCTCAAAAAGGCCTTGGAGCTTTCCTCCGATTCACCTCGCGCCCTCTACTACCTTGGCCTTGTCTATTACCTTGAGGGACAAATGGACAAAGCTCGGCAGCTTTTCCGTCTGGTTCAAGAGGTAGCTCCGGCGAGCGTCTGGGCGCATAGAGCCTACTGGGCCGAAAGGAGGTAAAATGGCTATAACCATAATCGGACTTGGGCCAGGTAAACCTGAGCTCATAACCAGAGAGGCATGGGAAATACTGCAAAGCGCTGGCGAAATCTACCTCCGAACCGCCAAACACCCCACAGTAGAATTCTTGCCCAAAGGCCTCAAAATCCACTCCTTTGACCATTTTTACGAGGAAAAAGGGACTTTTGATGAAGTCTACCGGGCCATAGCCGAGGAAATCGTAAGGCTTGGGGCCAGACCGGAAGGGGTGATATATGCTGTCCCCGGCCACCCCTTGGTTGGGGAAACTACTACCCGCCTCATCCTCAAGCTGGCCTCGGAAAGAGGGATTGAGGTAAGCGTTAAGGAAGGAGTAAGCTTCCTGGACTCCCTCTTCGTTGCCCTTGGCCTTGACCCCCTGGATGGCTTGCAGATAGTGGATGCCTCGGAGCTTGCCTCCCACCATTACCCCAAGCTTGACCCCGACCGGCCGGCAGTGGTAGGCCAGTTGTACGACCGCTTCCTGGCTTCGCAAGTCAAAATTGCCCTGATGGACGTTTACCCCGAAGAGCACCCGGTAACCCTTGTGAGAGGGGCCGGGACCGTTTCCACCACAGTTCGCACTCTCCCCTTGTATGAACTTGACCGCCAAGAAGGCATTGATTACTTGACATCCCTCTTCATCCCGCCCCTTCCTGAAGAAGGCTCCTTCATCTCCTTGCAGGAGGTTGTCGCCCACCTCCGCTCCCCGGAGGGTTGCCCGTGGGACCGCCAACAGACCCACAGAAGCATCCGGCCCTTCCTTCTGGAAGAAACTTACGAGGTTTTAGAAGCATTGGACCAGGGGGACGTGGCGAAGCTTAAGGAGGAGCTTGGTGACCTCTTGCTCCAGGTGTTCTTGCATGCCCAGATTGCCCTTGAAGAAGGGGAATTCCGGCCGACGGAAGTTGTAGCCGGCCTAATCCGCAAGCTCAAACGCCGCCATCCCCACGTCTTTGGCCAAGTTAAAGTCAAGGATGCGGAGGAGGTGATACAGAACTGGGAGAGGATAAAGCGGGAAGAAAAGGGGGAAGAAGAGCCAGGCTACTTGCTCAAGGGAGTTCCAAGAGCTCTCTGCGCCTTAGCCCAAGCCCAGGCTTACCAAAGGAAAGCCGCCCAAGTAGGCTTTGATTGGGAAAACGTGGAAGGAGTCTGGCAGAAACTGGAAGAAGAGCTTGGAGAGCTAAGGGCTGCTCAATCCCCGGAAGAAGTGGAAAAAGAGCTGGGGGATGTCCTATTCACCTTAGCCAACCTCGCCCGCTGGCTCAAAGTAGATGCGGAGAGTGCACTCCGCATGGCTAACGCCCGCTTCGCATCCCGGTTCAAGCAACTTGAGGATGGGGCGAAAGTTAAAGGCAAGAAACTTGAAGAATTGGAACCGGAAGAAATGGATGCCCTTTGGGAAAAAGCCAAAGCCTTGGAGGAGGAACAATGGAAGCCTTGATGAACGAAATAGCCGAAGCTCTTTACAACGGCGAAGCTGAGAGGGTCGCAGAGCTAACCCGCAGAGCCTTGGAGGAAGGCTTTTCCCCCGAGGAAATCCTCAATAGAGGCCTGATTGCCGGCATGGAGAGGGTGGGAAAAGATTTCCGAGATGGCATCCTCTTCGTGCCCGAAGTGCTAATTGCTGCCCACGCTATGAAGGCAGGGATGCAGATACTGCGCCCTCTATTGACAGAATCTGCTATCTCCGGCCTCGGCACCTTCGTCATCGGCACCGTAAAGGGCGACCTCCACGACATTGGCAAGAACTTAGTGGCCATGATGATGGAAGGGGCAGGGTTCAAAGTGGTGGACCTTGGGGTTGACACGCCGCCGGAAAAGTTTGTGGAGGCGGTAAAAAGCCACAACCCTCAGATTTTAGGGATGTCGGCTTTACTGACCACGACCATGGTGGAGATGAGGAGGGTAATTGAAACCCTCAAGGAAGCCGGCCTGCGGGATAGGGTTAGAATCTTAGTAGGAGGGGCTCCGGTAACCCAGGAATACGCCGACGAAATCGGTGCCGATGGATATGCTCCCAATGCTTCATTGGCTGTGGAGAAAGCCAAGGAACTTTTGGGGCTTAAATAACGTGGGGGTTATAGCCATGGTTATAGCGGTCATAGACGGGCTTGGAGGGGGGATTGGAGCCGAGATTGTGTCACGACTGCGGCAGGAATTGCCCTTGGAAGTGGAAATCATCGCCTTGGGCACTAATGCCATTGCTACCGAGAAGATGATGAAAGCTAAGGCCAACCGTGGAGCCACGGGGGAAAACGCCATCCGCATCTCAATCCGTGAAGCCGATTTCATCATAGCCCCGCTGAGCATCTTCATACCCCATTCCATGATGGGGGAAGTGACTCCTGGGATAGCGGAGGCGGTAGCGCTGGCCCCCGGATACAAGCTCGTTCTGCCTATAACTCAACCCGGCTTTGAGATAATGGGCCTTGAATGGAGGCCAATCTCCAAGCAGATAAGCCAGGCCATCCAAATCATAAAAGAAAAAGCCGGGCTGCCGCTGGAGTAAGGGAATCGTAAGGGAAACGTAAGGATTGCGTCAAGCAAAAAAGCGGCCTTTTGATTTATAATGAAAGTGGGGTGTAGGGGGCAAGGCCAGCAACCTGGATCTCCTCCTTAGCACAAAGTCGGGGGCGCAAAGCCCCCGGCTTTGTGTTTTGGGGTTTATCTAAGCCCCACCATTGATTGTCCAGGCTTAATCGGCAATCCTTTGCTGCGGAGGAAATCCTCCACTGCGAACAGGAATTCCAAAAGGAAAGGCTGGGTAGAAGCCTTGCCCATGTGCCCAATCCTTATAACCTTACCCTCAAATGGCCCAAGCCCGCCCGAAACCAGTATGCCATAGTTCTTGGACAAGTACCCCATCAGCTCCTCGGCCGAAATGCCCTCAGGCATCTTGACGGCAGTGGCTATGGGGGAGGCCCACCGTTCCTCAACCAGCATGTCAAACCCAATGGCTTTAAGCCCTTGCCTTATGGCCTTAGCCGCCTTGCGGTAACGCTCAAAGTGGGCCTCAAGGCCTTCCTTCTCCAGGATGCGCTTCAAACTCTCCCGTAGGGCTACGATGTTATTCGTGGGCAGGGTCACGGGGTAAGGGTGCCAAGCGGCCCATTTTTCAGCATATTCCTTCCAAGTTTTAAGGTTGAGATACCAACCGTGAGGGCTTTCATTCCGCTTCACGTGCTCCCAAGCTTCTGGGCTTACGGAGATGAAAGCCAAGCCTGGGGGGCATTCCAGGCATTTATTGGCCACGGTAATGCAAAAATCTATCCTCCATTCATCCACAGGAAGCGGGACCCCGCCGAGCGATGAGATGGCGTCCACGATGAGGAGCAAGCCCCTCTCTTTAGCCACTTCAGCCAACTCTTCAAGTGGGTTCATCACTGTGGTGGAGGTCTCGTGGTGGACAATGGCTACGCCTTTAGCTTCAGGGTGCTTGTGAAGCAGGCGACTCAAATCTTCCGGATCAAGGGGATGGCCCCATGGTGCTTCCAGCTTTATCACGTTGAGGCCCCAGAATTCGGCTATGGTGGCCATCCTCTCGCCGAAGAAGCCGTTTGTCCCCACTATCACGGCATCACCCGGGGAGAATGTGCTCCCGAAGGCCATATCAATGGCTGCTGAGCCTGCCGCTGGAACCATGAAGAGGTCGTTTTGGGTCTGAAAGACCTTCTTGAGCAGGTCAAGGGTTTCATTGTAAATTTCCATCCATTCAGGGCCATAGTGCCTTGGGGTAGGCCTGGCCATGGCCGCCAGGACTTCTTCGTCTACTTCGCATGGACCGGGGATAAAAAGCTTGTAGCGCATGGTTTTTCCTCCTCAATGATTGTTTCTACAAAGGCTTAGCCAGCTTTTCCAAGGCCTCCTTAAATTCTATCCACCTAATCCGGGAAAGACCGAGCTTGCGGCGCAAGTGCTCCGGTTCCATCCCGGCCTTGAAATCTTTCAAGGCCCTCGTCCACCGAAGCATTTCAAATGTCACGCTGCGGCTCAACCCCGCTTTCTGGGCTAATTCGTGGAGGACGTATTCCAAATTGCGGCCGGTGCACTCAAAGAGCTTGCCTTTCGGTTTGTATTGCTCAAGGTAGGCTTTGAAGGCAGGGATTATTTCCGGGGAAAGGGCAAGCTTGCGCTCCTTGTACTGCATCTTGGGATTGGAGTAGCGGATTAGAACTGCCGGAGAAGCGGGGTCGGAGAAGTCAAAGTCTACAGGGCGCAGGTTCAGGCATTCGCTCTTCTTCATCCCTGTGCTCAAAAGGAGTAGGAAGAGCAAAAGGGGCCTGTAATCGGGTTCGGGGCCGGAGGCCAAACGGTTGGCTGCGCTCTTAAGTGCTTCTATTTCTTCATCCGTCAGGACATCGGGGAGAGGAGGTTTGGCCGGTTTGTGGGGTATGGGTGCAGCTGGGTCCTCCGGTATTGCCCCGATTTTACGGAGCCATCGGAAGAAAACTTTCAAAGTTGTGAGGCGCCGGGCATAGGATTTGGGTTTGCAGGGGGCGCCTCGCTTGTAGAGGAGGTAATCCAGGAAGCCCTTTAAATCCTGGGAGCTTATGGAGCCAATCGGCCTTTTATCCCCAAGGTAGCGGGTTAGGAGGCTTAGGTCCCAGAGGAAGGATTTCCTGGTGTTAAGGGTAAACCCTTCTCTTTCCATGTAGCCTTTGAAGGCTTCCACGGCTTCGGCAAGTGGTGTGCGGGCTTTCAGCTTCGCCTCTTCCAGGAGCGGGAGCTGCTTTGCCATGCCGTTTCTGGCCCTTTTACCCATATTTCAGAGGAAGGCAGCATCGCCTTCTTCTCTTTCTTCTCATGCACTACGCTTATGCGGATTTGTTGGCTCTGGGTGGAATTACCCGCCGAATCGTAAGCCACAACGTGGATTACGTGGGTCTCGGTATAGCCGACCGTGTCGGATATGATGGTCATGCCGTTGGAGAAGACGAGTTTGACCCCGTTGCCTTCCGCAAAGCTCTCGGCTACGACCATCTCTTGCCAGACGACGGAGCCATCGGGGTTGGTTATGGGGATAAGAGCTGTGATTACTTGGCCGGGAATGGGGATGGTATCGGACATCTTGATAGTCCACTTGAAGCTGTAGGGTGGGACGGAGCTTTCGCCAATTTTGGTGTTGTCCAGGTAAAATTCAACCCTGTCCATGGAGATGTTATCCGTGGCTCGGGCTTGGATGTTCACCCACTCGTCTTGCTCCATGACGTAAACATCCCCGTCTTCAGGGTGGATTATTTCCACCTTGGGCGGGGTATTGTCCACTGTGACCTGGATGATAGAACGCTTCAGGGTTTGGTCGTGGTCTACGACCGTAAGCTGCAAGGTGTAGAGGCCTTCAAGCCCTGAAGTATCCCAGTATTCCAGCACACCATTGTTCACTTGGTTGTAATGGTCCCCACCGATTTGGGTCCAGGCTGAGGGGTTAAGCCCCTTGCCGAATTCCAGCCTATAGAGCATGAAGTTCGGGGATAAGGCGTTGCCTATTATCGGGACTACGCCGTGGACGTAGGAGTAAGGGAGGGGGTTGAGGATGGCTACGTCCCCTCCTTGAGGGGCTGGGCCGTAAGAATCGTCGTAGACGGTTGGGGGCTGGGGTATACCGGCCATCCTAACCCAGTCGGCGGCTTCGGGGGGATAGATTTCGTAGACCCTCTCTTCCACTAATTCCGGTGGGGTGTAGGCGGTAGCGAGTTTACCGTTGACTTTGTTCACCAGGAAGGCTTGGTGGATGTTGCAGTAGGTTGTAGGTTCTGTCCCTTGGATGAAGATTTCCTTGACCCTGTGGGGGCAATGGGGGTTAGGAAGCAAGCCTGATACAGCGCAAACTTCTACTTCTACAAGGCCTGGAGGGCGCTGGAAGTCCTTTTCCACGGGGTCGGGGCTTACCAGGCGTTCTACGAGGCCTTCGTTGTAAGCTCTTTCCATGATGTTGTGCCAGATTGGGGCTGCCCCTCTGGCCCCTGGAATCCGCTCCATGGGTTCGTTGTTGGTGTTTCCAACCCATACCCCTACGCATATTTGCGGGGTGTAGCCGATAGCCCATGCATCCCGCCAGTCGTTTGTGGTTCCGGTTTTAACGGCCGCCGGGCGCGATATCTGAAGCATGTTGTTGGGTCCAAAGGCAGCGATGCGCGCTTTATTGTCGGAAAGGATGTGGGTTATAAGGTAGGCCAGCTGAGGGCTCAGGATTGGCCGGGATTCTGGGCCTTTAAATTGCTTCAAGACTCGGCCGTTTTTGTCTTCAACCTTAAGTATCGCCACGGGTTGGAGTTCACGGTAGCCTGGAAGGCGCTTTTCCGGCGGAACCGGCTCGCCCATCATTGTTCCGTTGTTGGCGAAAACGGTGTAGGCAAAGACCATATCCAGAAGGGTTACCTCTCCCCCTCCAAGGGTCAGGGAAAGGCCGTAATGGTCGGCATTAAGGGTTGTTATCCCCATGCGGTGGGCAACGTTAATGACATTCTTAACCCCCACTTTGCTCAAAGTCCATACGGCCGGGATGTTGTAGGAGCGGGCGAGGGCGTTGCGCAAGCTCTGAGGGCCATGATATTTCCGGTCGTAATTGACAGGGCAGTAAGGGGGATTAGGCGGGTCGGGAAAGCACATGGGGACGTCTAAAAGCATGGTTGCTGGGGTGAAGCCTTGGGCTAAGGCTGTGACGTAGGTGAATGGTTTGAAGGCAGAGCCGGGCTGGCGGGGAGAAATGGCCATGTTGATTTCGCCGTCTATTTCCTCGTTCCAGTAGTCAATGCTTCCTACCATGGCTAAGATTTCGCCGGTCTGGTTGCGCATAACCACTACTGCGGCGTTAGAGGGTTTTTTCTCAATTTTAGGGTCATTGCGCAGGGCTTCAATTTGCTTGCGAGCTTCTTCCTCCGCCAGCTTCTGGAAATCCATGTCCAGAGTCGTGTAGACTTTGAGGCCTCCCCTGTAGACCAAATCTGGGCCGAATTCTTCTTCCAGCAGTTTCCGGACGTAAAGGACAAAGTGCGGGGCAATGATTCCGGTTTTTTCCCGCAAGGGCCTTATCTTGATAGGCGTGTAGTATTTGGCTTCAACCGCTTGTTCTGGGGTTATGTATCCCTGGCGGACCATGGCATCAAGGACCAGGTGCTGGCGCTTGCGGGCTTCTTCAAAGTTATCAATTGGGTTGAGGGCGGGGAACTGAGGGATAGCCGCCAGCATAGCGCTTTCGGCCAGGTTCAATTCCCAGACGTGTTTGCCGAAGTAGACTTGGGATGCAGCTTCAACACCGTAGGCCAAATTGCCGTAGTAGATGGTGTTAAGGTACCACTCCAGGATTTGGTCTTTCGGATAGCGGCGGGAAATTTCCAGGGCCAGTATGGCCTCTTTAATCTTGCGGGTTATGGTCTTTTTGTACCGCTCTTCGGGCGGGATTATGGTGTTCTTCACTAACTGCATTGGGATTGTGCTGGCTCCTTGGATGGGGTAACCTCTCAGGTTGTACCATATGGCTCTGGCGAGGCCGTAGAGGTCTACACCTGGGTTTTTGTAGAAGTTTTTGTCTTCAATGGCGATTGTGGCTTGGCGTAGGTGCAGCGGTATCTTTTCCAGTGGAACCCAAGTCCTGTAGCCGGCAAAGGGGTCTACTATCTCGTAAAGGAGGTACTTGCCAGTTCGGTCGTAAATCTTTGTGCTCTCAAAGCTCCCTGTGGCGATATGTTCTATCGTTTTAGGGTCGGGCAGGGTGCTGGAATAGTAGGCGTATATTCCGGCCGCTCCTCCGATTAAGCTCAGGGAGAGGGCGAAAGTTAGGGTTAATGAGAGGAGCAGAAAGCCTCCGATTAGTTTTAGGGCGAGGTTACCGGAGCCGTTGTTGCGAGCCTTTCGGGCTCGCCTGCGAGCCAGAATGTAAAGGAGTTGGTTGTTCATCCTTTCCCTCCTTGGCTTTCCGGATAAATTATAAAGCCTCGGAGGGATTTTGCCAAGCTTTACCTGCCAGGGGGCCCCGCCCCCCTGGACCCCCCGTTTGCCCACCCCCGTGGGCTGAGGGTCTGCCAGGGTTTTGGGTCCCACTCGTGGCGGGGTGGTAAGAGCAGACCATCCGTTCCCTAATTTTGGTTTCTGGGGGCACATCCCCCACAGCCCCTGCCATGGGGGCTCCGCCCCCCTGGACCCCCCGTTTGCCCACCCCCGTGGGCTTAGGGTTTGCCAGGGTTTTGGGTCCCACTCGCGGCGGGGTCACTAATGTGGGCAACTCGCCCCCACTTTTTGGTTTTGTGGGGAGACACCCCCCACAACCCTCCGCCATGGGGGCTTCGTCCCCCTGGACCCCCCTTTGCCCACCCCCGTGGGCTGAGGGTCCGCCAGCATTTTGGGTCCCACTCGTGGTGGGGTGGTAAAAAACTTTGCGCCCTTAGCGCCCTTTGCGGTTCAAAAATTAAGGGTCGGCCTAAGCCGACCCTTGATAAAGGGGCGGGCTTTAGTCGGCATGGGCGGACTCACTTTAGGCTTTCCAGCATCGGCCTCAGCTTGTATTTCTTCTGGTGCTTCTCCAGTAGCTCGTCAAGGATGGCTTGCCAGCGCTCCGCCTGACCGGCCCGGAGCAGAATGTCCCGCCCCCGGCGCAGCCAAGCAATGGCCGTCTCGTAGTAGGTAGATTGGCCACTGTCCATAATCTCGGTTGCTATACTGTAGCACTGGGCGAAGGCCCAATCGGGGAACTCAGCGCTTACGGCCTCGATGACCTTCTCCAGATTGCTTAAGCTGGGATCTTTCTCCACCAGCGCCATGGCCTGCGGATACATCTTCTCCTGCAGGTAGATTTCTATGAGTTGGTCCGCCCAATAAAAGGAGGAAGAATAGACCGCGACGAGGTCAAGGACCTGTTGCTTATAGTTCTCCCATTCTTCTCCCAGGAGCGACTTCAGTTTTTGGTAATTCCACACCGTCGGATTGGCTTTGAAGGCTTCCAAAGCTGCTTGCCGGGCGAGGTCAAGGCGGCCGTGGCTTTCGGCCTGCTCGCACAGCCATTCGGCGAGGACGGTCATGCCGCTCTTTGTGCCCAGAGTCAGGCCATGAGCGGCCACTTCAAAGCTGAGGTCAATTTCCCCGCGCTCTGCCAAGGCCTTGGCCAGGGTGAAAACCTCATACGGGTTTTGCAGCACCTCAAGAGCCTCTCTCACTGCCTGCTCGTTTTTGCCCATCTCCAGGAGAAGCTCCAGGTAGGAGGTAATCTGCTCTTCGGCTTTTGCCAGGCGGAGGGCTTCCTCATAGCGGCCACGAGCCTTGAGGATGCGCAAACGAACCTGGGCCAGGTCATCGGCGAAGAGGGGCGGTTCTCCCTCCCATATGCTGCTCGCCTCGCCGGCCATTACAGCGACGAGGCGGGGATCATCCCAGCCTTGGCGGACGGCGGTCAATAGCATCTCCATCACGTACTCCATCAGCTTCCAACCGGCAATCGTGTTCATCCAAGATTCCAATTTCTGTTCCCAGGCGCGGCGTTCTTCGTGGGAAAGGTCGGCGCTGAGGAGGGCTTCGGCCCAGACTTCAGCGAAATCCAACAAGTTTTCCTCATTGGCGATGTCTTCAAGGAGGTCCTGGTTAAGTTGGCGGCAGCCTTCAATCCAAGCTATGGTAGCCGCCTCCAAGACCAGCAAGGCGGCGCGCGGTTCTCCTCGGTCAAGGAAGGTTCTGGCCTGATTGATGGCCGGTTCCAATGCCTCGGAAGGCAGGGGCCATTCCCCATAGTCCAAATAAGCTTGGTAGGCGCCCCTGGCGATTTGGCGCAGCGTTGCCCGGATTTGAGCCTGCAGCGCGCTGAGGTTGACTCCGGTGGGCTGCTCCTCGGTAGGAGCGGGGGCTGTCAGAAAATCCTCTATCGCCTCAATGGTCTCAGGGTAATGGTCAGCAAGGAAAAGCAACAAAGCAATCAATTGTTCCCGACTTTGGCCCTCCAGCAATGTGCGCAGGGAAGGACGCACACTCACCTTTTCCGGTTGACGTATTAGGGCCAGCAAAGCGGCAACGATGTGCTTGCAATCCCCGCCTCCTTCATAAGGGCAGGAGCAGGAGGCTTCTTCAATCTCACCCTGCTCATTGAAGCGCACGCGGACTTTATAACCCTCCACTTGGGCCGTGAGCACTCCCTCGCGCCAGACGACTTCCTGGACAGCGCCGGACTCAAAGTAATGGACACCGCGCCGCCAGGAGGTTTCGGTTGCGCGAGAGCGCACGATTTTTTCAGAAAGGGTAGGGAAAGGAAACATGGCTGTCCTCCCAACATCGTATTTTAAGCGATTGGACGGGGTAGCGACTCTTCGCCGGCATAGCTATTCTGTGGGCTCCGGCTTGAGGATGGCCAGGACTGGGTAAAGTTTCGCACTGCCGGGTTTAATCTCAATTTCCTCAAAAGCCGGGTTCTCTGGCGAAAGCAGCCATTGTCCGTTGCGCTTAGTTAACCGCTTGATAAGGAAAGCCAGGTGCGTCTCATTAGGTGGCTCTCCTCCCAGAATGGCCAGCACCAGCCTCCCCAGCATTGACTGCCACTTGTTCAAATCCTTCGCTTCCCCCTCTGAGAGTTTCTCCGCCAAGATTAGGTCGCCGGGTTCAATGCCTGCCTCCAGCATGCTCTCCCCCTCCACTCGGAGCATAACAAGCTCCTTTTGGCGTGCTTTTATCACTTGTTTCATGCCCTTTTCCACATAAATCCGATACATCTGCCCTCCTACACGAAGTCGCTCAATTTGAACTTCTGCCGATTCAGGCAGTTTCTCCGCAGTCTGAAGGTCCAGGAACCGGAGATTTCCTGCTTGCGGGTGGGTGTCCGGGAAGAGGCTGAGGGAAAGCAACGACAAGGTTGCGGGCTGTAACGGTTCTGTCGGTGCCGGCTTTGGCTTTACTGGAGCCTGAGGCTTAGTAGGTCTCACGGCAGTATATTGACCGCTAAGGATTTCCTCAATAATCTGTTGTGCCAACTTTAGCCACTCGGAAAGTTCCGAGGGGGTTATGTTCTGGGGCGCCGTTGCTTGCTGCCGGCCTTGCATAGCCATCAGGATTTGTTCTGCTTGCTGGGCCATCATCAGGGCCGATGCTGGGGCCTCTTCGCGCAACCATAAAGCGCCCAGCAGCGCCGTAAAAACTTCGGCAAATGGACCATAAATCCGGAGTTTTTTGAGAATATCTGTCATTTGCTTCTGCAGGGTGCCTGGCGGAAGATACCCTTCCCACCGGTCCAGAGCCATTTCAACCAATTGCGCTCCGAGCTGGCAGAGCAAGACCTTTTCCGACCCAGGTGAAATGTCCACTGGCAAGGAGAGCAGGAGGTTGATGAGTTTCCGCAGCTCCTCTGAATTCAGCGGCTCCTGCTTAAGCAGTGCCTTAAGTTTTTGCAGGGTCGGATACCCGCCTTCATTTAAAGCCTGGATAATGCGGGAAAGAAGGCGGCGCTCAAGCTCCAATGGATGCACCTCCCATGTGGTCCTTAGGGCTTTGGGGGCTCCGCTGGTGGGACAACTCCTGTGAGGCCTTTGGGGTCAACAGGGGCTCTTCCGGTTGGGTCCAATGTTGCACCGGCTGTAGAGCAAGCGGTGAAATCATTACTGCCGGTTCTATTCCGTCCATTTATTCCCCAAGCCTCCTCGTGCCCGGCCAGCCCCTAATCCGGAGCTTACTGATCCTTACCTATTGCGGTGGAGCTTGGGTGCGGATTTTAGCTTTCACCGTTGAAAGGCTGAAGATAAAAATAGCGGGCGCAGGATTTGAACCTGCGACCTCCGGGTTATGAGCCCGGCGAGCTACCGCTGCTCCACCCCGCGTCGGAGTGCCGAGGGCGGGATTTGAACCCGCACGGGGAGTTACCCCACTGCGTCCTGAGCGCAGTGCGTCTGCCAGGTTCCGCCACCTCGGCTTAGAGGCAAGTGGCCGTACCCCCGATTCTGTTTTAGCCCGCCATTCGTCTCATCGGCGGCTCCTGGCTTGGTGGGTGTTACCCACCCTCGCCGTTGCCGCTGCGACCGGACCCAACCGGACTTTTGGTCCGGGCCGGGCCCTCCGGCCTTGCTCCCCGCCGCACTCTCGCCTAGCCTACCGCATTACTGCGGTAGCTGGTGGGCTCTTACCCCACCGTTTCACCCCTCACCCGCACCCTGAGAGGGCCGCTGGCGGGTCTGCTCTCTGTTGCGGTTGTGGTCACCGGAAGATTGCTCTTCCGGTGCCCCAGCTTGTCTTTTCGCTGGGCAGCGTTGCCCTTAGAAGGGCTGGGAGTCGGGAGGTTCCTCCGGGGGACCAGGCCCCCGGCGGCGGGCCACCACTTGCCCTAAAGGTGCAGGAGGGGGGACTCGAACCCCCACGCCCCTTACGGGGCACGGGTCCTCAGCCCGTTGCGTATGCCAGTTCCGCCACTCCTGCATCCATGGGCCGTGAGGGAGTCGAACCCTCAGCTCCTGGCTTAAAAGGCCAGTACTCTACCTGTTGAGTTAACGGCCCCCTTTCAAACTTTTAAGGTATGTCCCCGGCGGGATTCGAACCCACGACCTCTGACTCCGCAGGCCAGCGCTCTGTCCAACTGAGCTACGGGGACTACGCTATATATAAAATAGCACAAAAAGCCCCGCTTGTCAACTCGCAAAAGCACTTGCGCCAAGAGATCGTTACCAGGTGGTGGAGGCAATTTTGAAAAAAGGCGGGGCTTCCTCTATAAAGAGTTTGTGGACAAAACTCAAAAAGGAGGAGCCCCGCCTATGGCCAGCTTGGCTTATAGGAGATTATATAAGATGAACAAAGTTGAGGCAAGAAAAGAGCTTATCAAAACATACCAAGAAACCGGGAGTATAAGCGCTACTGCCCGCCTATGGAATACATCCCGTCAGGTTGTGCGGAAATGGGTAAGAAGATACCAGGCCCAAAAAGAAGAAGGGCTAAGAGACAAATCCCGCCGCCCACTTCATTCCCCTCGTCAAACACCAGAAGAGATTGAGAAATTGGTGGTTGAGGCTCGCAAGAAGACCGGCCTTGGCCGACGCAGGCTCGCTATTTACCTTAGCAGGCAAGGGGTAAAAATTTCCCCAAACACGATTAGGCATATCCTGCGCCGCAATGGCTACCAAAGCCGGAAAAAGCACCGCTATATCGTTTACTCCACAACCTGGCCTTGGGAAACCAAAGAGCCTTTCTCCAACATCCAGGCTGATGTTAAGTATATTTATGACAAGGGTAGCTTAGGGACAACCCATACAACCCACCTTATCCGACACCATTTGCCTCGTTACCAGTGGACGGCATGTGATAGTCGCACAAGGCTTCGTTTCTTAGCCTACAGCTACAGCCTTGATAGCACCTGTGGTTTAGCCTTTTTGCTTTTGGTCCTCCTTTGGCTAAGGAGCTTTTCAGTGGATTGGCCGGTTGTATTTCAGACTGACTGGGGTGTTGAGTTTGGCGGAGACAATCCCAAGAACATAGAGGAGTGGAACGAGCGTTTCTTAGCACCGTTGGGTGGGGCTCTCAAACGCTATCCGAAGGGGCGGAAGGGATACAATGGCAGGGTAGAACGCAGCCATAGGACAGACGATGAAGAGTTCTATGGCCCTTACCTATTGCAGGTTCGGAATGTGGAGGAATTTTTGGCTCTTAGTGCTCGCTGGGTTTACGTTTACAATGTTTTAAGGCCACACATGGGGGTTGGGATGGATGGGAAGCCGCCCTTAACCGTGCTTAAGGAATTGGGGTATAATGGTGATGAAGCCATTGCTCTTTTCCCGCCCATAATCTTGGACTGGATTAGCGCTGATTTGATTCTATCTTGTGATAAAGAGGTTGGTAACGATCTATTGGCCCATTACAGCGAGGCGCGTCTCAGTAGCTTGTCCCAGTGCTGCGTTTCCTAAGCCTGACGGCCTATGGCTTAAAGCCCGGAAAGCCTTTCTTTACCCATAAAACCGCTTCTTCCCCCCTGCGTGGAGCGAGCGGTTCGCGGTAAAGGAGCCAGCGCAAAAGGCCAAGCCCCCTCAGACCCATCACCCTGCACTCTTCCCTTACGGTAAAATGCCTCCCGAAATAGCTTTCACCAGGTGGGGAGGCCTTTTCCGCAGGGACTATAAAAGCTTCGGCTTCAAGGGGAGGTTGGCTTTGTTCTTGAACTCTAAGGCCAGAGAAGTCCCGCAGGTACCATTCAAGTTCTGGGATGTTTCCAACCAGAGCTAAATTGAGGGTAGATGGGTCGCCAGTCCTGTAGCTGGAAAGCTTGCGGAGGGAATCCACGGCTTCTTTTACCTCAAGGGAGGT
>JAPWUT010000074.1 GCA_028275425.1 Anaerolineae bacterium
GGCGGGGGGGGGGGGGGGGGGGGGGGGCGCCGCCCCCCCCCCCCCCCCCCCCCCAGGGGGTTTGGGGGATGTGCCCCCAGAATAAAACGAGGGGGAGTAGCCCACATTACCAACCCCACCACGGGTGGCCCCAAAGTGCTGGCAAACCCAAAGCCAGCGGGGATGGGCAAAGGGGGTGGAGGGGGCACAGCCCCCTCCCAGGGGGGTTGGGGGATGTGCCCCCAAAAACCAAAAGAGGGGGCGAGTTGCCCACTCCTACCAACCCCGCCACGAGTGGGGCCCAAAACTCTGGCGAACCCTCAGCCAACGAGGGTGGGCAAATGGGGGTCCAGGGGGCGGAGCCCCCGGCTCAAAAGCTTCTGCGGAGGAAAACTTATGAGAAAAGGCGCCCGAACAAAACTCAGCCGCTTCATGAGCTACATCCTGCGCCACCACCCAGAAAAAGTCGGCCTAACCCTGGACGAAGAAGGATTCGTCCCAATAGAAGAACTGGCAAAAGCCATCGCCTCAACCCCTGGCTGGGAATGGGTTGAAAGACACCACCTCATGCAAGTGGTCTCAGGCGACCCCAAAGGGCGCTTCCAAGTAGTAGGGGATAAAATACGGGCGGCCTATGGCCACAGCATCGGAGTTTCCCTCAAATACAAGCCAGTTAAACCCCCCGAAATCCTATACCACGGGACATCCCGCCGCGCTATCCAGGCCATCAGAAAAGAAGGCCTCAAACCGCAAAAGCGCCGCTACGTCCACCTCTCGGCCGACAAAGAAACAGCCTTTGAAGTAGGAAGCCGCCACGACGAAAAGCCAGTGATTTTGACCATAAAAGCGAGGGAAGCCTACAAGGCCGGAATTTTCTTCACCAAAGCCGCCCCTAAAATCTTCCTTTCCGACCCCATACCCCCTGAGTTTATAATCTTCCCCGAGGAGGAAGAAGATGCCGACTGAACCGGCGAGGATACTTCTCCACATCTGCTGTGCTCCTTGCAGCACCTACACCATAAACAGACTCCGAGAGCTGGGGTTTGAAGTCACAGGCTTCTGGTTCAACCCCAACATCCACCCCTACTCCGAACACCAACTTCGCCTGGAGACCCTCCGCCGCTATGCTTCCATAATAAACCTACCCTTGATAGAAGAGCCGGGGTACGAAATGGTCAACTTCCTCAGGGCCGTGTGTGGTCGGGAGCGCTTCCGAGTGAGGTGCAAGATATGCTATGAAATGCGGCTGCTCCGGACAGCGGTAAGGGCCAGAGAAAGAGGGTTTGACTTTTTCACCACAACGCTCCTCATAAGCCCTTATCAGGACCAAGCGGCCATAAAGGAGATAGGGGAAAAGGTCGGAAAAGAAATAGGCGTGGAATTTTTCTTTGAGAACTTCCGCCGGGGGTGGGCCGAAAGGGGTAAACTTGCCCGCGAGTACAACCTCTACCGCCAACAGTACTGCGGCTGCATATTTAGTGAGTGGGAGAGGTACGACAAGAAAGGGGCCGAAGAATTCTGGGATTGACCCCGCTATGAAGGTCCTGAAAGACTTAGCCCCCACGGCGGGGAGGCATAGAGGCCACCCCTTCCCACTAACCACGAGGGCCTTAGTTTGACAAAAAGTGGCTTATATGCTAAGATACCCTCCAAATTTCAAAGGCTCTTTCAAAAGCGAAGTAGTCCGGGCGCCCTTATCAAGAGGGGTGGAGGGACCGGCCCTGCGAAGCCCCGGCAACCAGAACCGGCCATAAGCCGGTTCCAGGTGCCAATTCCGGCAGTATGCCCCCCAGGCATTACTGGGAGATGAGGGTGGAATCCGGCGGAGATTTCCCCCCTCCCAGGGGGATTTTTTATTTATTTTTCCGGGCGCCCTAAGGCAGGGTGCCCTTAATTTTTTAAAGGGGGGAATAAAAGTTGCGCACAATTGAATGGCACAGCGGAACCGTAAAGCTTATAGACCAAAGACAATTGCCCCACCGCTTGGTGATAGAAGAATGCACGGACCATTACCAAATCGCCCAGGCCATCAAAGAGATGCACATTCGTGGAGCACCGGCTATTGGGGTGGCCGCGGCTTTCGGCCTTGCCTTGGTGGCCTTTCACTCCAAAGCTTCCTCCCCTCACGAACTCCTTAAGGAGTTGGAAGAGGCAGCGCTTGTCCTCCGCAATACCCGCCCTACAGCCGTCAACCTCTTCTGGGCTCTGGATAGGGTCTTAGCTAAGGCCCGCTCCAATGAAGGCAATTTGCCTTCGCTCAAGGAGGCAATCATCGCCGAGGCCCTCCTAATAGCCGAGGAAGATGTTGAGACGAACAAGAAGATGGGGGCCTTCGGAGCTACGTTGATTAAGGACGGCTACAACATCCTCACCCATTGCAACACCGGCGCTTTAGCCACAGTGGATTACGGCACTGCCCTTGGGGCAATAAGGACAGCATGGGAACAGGGTAAACGCATCCATGTTTGGGTGGATGAAACCCGCCCTCGCCTACAGGGTGCCCGCCTCACCGCTTGGGAACTCAAGCAGCTGGGGATACCTGCTACCCTCATAGCCGATAACGTCGCCGGCTTGCTCATGCGCCAGGGCAAGGTGGACATCGTCCTCGTGGGAGCCGACCGCATCGCTGCTAACGGCGATGTGGCCAATAAAATCGGCACATATAACCTGGCCGTCTTAGCCCACCACCACGGCATACCTTTTTACTCCGTAGCCCCTACTTCCACAATTGACCTCTCCATCCCCTCCGGGGAACACATCCCCATTGAGGAAAGGGATGCCACGGAGGTCTCCCACATAGAAGGCATCCCCATAGCCCCCGAAGGCTTCCCGGTATACAACCCGGCCTTTGACGTAACCCCTCATCGCCTAATCACTGGCATAGTGACCGAAAAGGGCATCGTTTACCCGCCTTTTGACATAAACCTGCGCCGTATTGTGGAGGATAGTTAGATGGCTTCTCTGGTTAAAGCCGGCAGAAACACCTGGCTCCTTCTTGGAGGCTCAAACATAGGCCTCATAGTGGTGGAAGGAAAAGCTTTGATTGTAGATAGTGGCCTGGACAAAGACTCGGCAAGGGAGGTGGCAAAGGCCCTGGAGGAGCTTGGGGCTAAAGCTCATGCCCTCATAATCACCCACGCTCACGCTGACCACTTCGGGGGGGCGGCGGCTCTGAAAGAAAGGCTTGGGGTTAAAGTCTTTGCCCCCAAGTTTGAGGCAGCGGTTGTGGAGAACCCCGTTTTTGAACCCCTCTGGCTCTTCGGTGGGGCCTCACCTGTGAAACCTCTGCGCGGAAAATTCACCCTGGCCAAGCCTTGCCCAGTGGACGGATTGCTTGAAGAAGGCACAATCAACTTTGAAGGGATTGAAGTCAAAATCCTGCCCCTTTACGGCCATGCCCCAGGGCAAATAGGCCTGGCCTTTGAGGATTCTTTCTTCTGCGCTGACGCCTTCTTCCCCCTTGAAACCTTATCCAAGCACGGCATCCCTTATTGCACCGATATGGATTTGGCCATCGCTACTTTGAAGAAGTTTGAAGAAAAAGCCTGGCCCTTTGAATTTTTCCTCCCCGGCCATGGCGACATCCTCAAGGATCCAGCCCCATTGGCCGAAGTGAACCGCAAACGCTTAGAGGAAATCAGGGATAAGGTGCTGGATTTGCTCGCTACTCCTTGCGATGAGGCTACTCTGATGCGCGGATTGGCTTCGGCTCTGGGCCTGGCCTACCGGGATTTACCCCACTATTACCTCTGCCGGACCACCTTGTATTCAGCCCTCGCTTCACTGGAAGGGGGCGGGATGGTAGAAGCCTTCATTGAGGGGAACAACCTCTTATGGCGGCGGATCTAACGGGAGGTCTTCATGGATAAAAGTAAGCTTCTCTGGCAATTGACCACTGTAGGTAGCCTTCCCCACACCGAGGTAGGGGAAGCATGGGCCATCATCATGGAAAATGCCCACGCAATCCCCAACTGGCCCCAGCTTCCGCGCCGCAGCTTCTTGGAAAACATGTACGTCCAATTCTCCGAAAAGTTCCCCGGCGTGGTCCTGGACTTGGAGAACCAGCGGATTTACGTAGATAGAGGCAAGGAGTTGGAGCCGGAACTGGAAGCCCTTTACATCGCTTACCTTGAGAACGACTTGGAGCACGGAGCCATAAGCCCAGATTATGCCCAAGGCTTAGCTACTGCCCACCAATTCCTATCGGGCCACCCCTTAGTGGCGGTGAAAGGCCAGGTGACAGGGCCAGTAAGTTGGGGCCTGAGCGTAGTTGACCAAGATAGGCGCCCGGTCCTCTACGATGAAGTCTTAGCCGAAGCAATAGCCAAGCACCTCCGCCTCAAGGCTGCCTGGCAGGAAAAAGAGCTTAGGAAAATATCACCAAACACCATAATCTTTGTGGATGAACCCTACATGGCCGCTTTTGGGTCTGCATTTGTATCCCTGAGCCGGGAACAAGTTATATCCCTCTTGGAAGAAGTGTTCTCCGGGATAAAAGGCCTCAAAGGGGTCCACTGCTGCGCTAATACCGACTGGTCCATACTTTTGGAGACCTCAATTGACATCCTCAACCTTGATGCCTACGGCTACGCCGAGAACCTGGCCCTTTATCCGGAAGAAGTAAAGCGATTCTTGGAGCGAGGGGGGATAATCGCTTGGGGCATAGTTCCCGCCAGTGAAGAAGTGCACCGTGAGACCCCCGAAAGCTTGGTAGCCCGGCTTGAGGAAGCCATATCCCTCTTGGTAAAGAAAGGGGTCCCGAGGGAAGCCATCCTCAATTCTTCCATGATAACCCCGTCCTGCGGTACAGGCTCCTTAAGCCGAGAGACAGCGGAAAAGGTGATAAAAATGGCCGCCGAAGTGGCCAAAAGGATGCAGGATAAATACCTTTGAGGAGGTGCAAGATGAGAAACATCCTGATAGAAGCCCTTAAATCTGTCCCGGTGGAGGAGCAGCAAGTAGAGCTGGTAGAGCGCAAGGGCACAGGCCATCCCGACTCCATCTGCGATGCCATAATGGAGGAGGTCTCCATAGCCCTGTGCAAAGCTTACACTGAAGCTTTCGGCAAAATCCTCCACCACAACATAGATAAAGGCTTTTTAGTTGCCGGAGTCACCGAACCCAAAATCGGCGGGGGCAAGGTCATAGAACCCATGAAGCTCATCTTCGGCGACAGAGCAATTTACGAATTCCAAGGGAAGAAAATACCCGTAGGGGAAATTGCCATTGAAACGGCCAAGAGCTGGATACGCAGGAACCTACGCTTCGTTGACCCCGAAAAGCACGTTGTATACCAGAACGAAATAAAGCCTGGCTCCCCCGAGCTGGTTGACATCTTCGCCAGAGAAGTCATCGGTGCCAACGATACATCTGCCGCTGTTGGGTATGCTCCATTGACTCAGACCGAGCAAATAGTCTACGAAGTGGAGCGCTTCCTCAACTCGCCAGAGTTCAAAGCTCGCTTCCCCGAATCGGGCGAGGACATAAAAGTGATGGGTTACCGTTACAACCGCCACCTTACCTTGACCATCGCCATGGCTTTTGTGGACCGATATGTGGAAAGCGAAGCCCATTACTTTGCCCGCAAGGAAGAGATGAGGGCGGCTATAAAAGCCTTCGTAGAAAGCAAGAACTTGGACTTTGAAGAAGTCACCATTGACCTCAACACCCTTGATAGTCCGGGGCGTGGGGAAGCAGGGATGTACCTAACCGTCCTGGGCACCAGTGCCGAAGGTGGGGATTGTGGCCAAGTGGGCCGCGGGAACAAAGTCAACGGGGTCATCGCCCTGAACCGTCCCATGAGCACAGAAGCGGCTGCCGGTAAAAACCCGGTAAGCCACGTGGGCAAAATCTACAACCTTTTAACCCATCGCATTGCTGGGCAACTTTACCAGAAGGTGGAAGGGATAAGGGAAGTATACGTTTGGCTCTGCTCCCAGATTGGTCGTCCTATAGACCAACCGCTAATCGCCTCGGCCCAACTCATCCTCAAGCCTGGAGTTAAACTTGAAGCCATAAAGGGCGATGTAATAGCCATAATTGAGGAAGAGTTAGCCAACATCTACGAATTCACCGCTGCCCTCTCGCGGGGAGAATATCCGGTTTGGTAGAGCAGCCAGCGGGGCACACCCTTGCCGTGAGACCTAACCCCCTGACCCCCTTCCCTCGCAGGGAAGGGGGAAAATTTGAAATGGCTCTCCGACTCAGAGAGGGTCAAAACGCTGGCAAATCCTCAGCCTACGAGGGTGGGTAAACGGGGGTCCAGGGGGCGGAGCCCCCTGGCGGGGGGTGTCCCCCCACAAATTCAAAAGAAGGGGCGAGCAGCCCGCATTAGCAACCCCGCCACGAGTGGGGCCCAAAACGCCGGCGAGCCCAAAGCCAACGGGGGTGGGCAAATGGGAGGTCCAGGGGGCGCAGCCCCCTCCCAGGGGGTTTGGGGGATGTGCCCCCAAAATAAAAAAAGAGGGGGCAAACGGCTAACTCTGTCAACCCCGCCACGAGTGGGGCCCAAATGCTGGCGAGCCCTCAGCCTACGGGGGTGGGTAAAGTGGGTCCAGGGGGCGCAAGCCCCCTGGTAGGGGACAAGAAGCTCATTGGCCAATTAGCCCCACTTCCGCCACGTAACATTCGTAATTCCACCCCGAAGCATAAATCTGGATGGAAGTAATGTAAGCCGGGCGAGTGTCCTTCAGAAGCTCCATCAAGTTCCCCGTCTCATAGGGATACCAAACCCCTGCCGGTATCTTCTCCCCATTCAGAATCGGCCACTTGAGGTTAGGGTCGGGCTCAACTGTGTAAAAACCGTGCACCCAAAAACGGTCAAAGCCGTAAATGTCTTTGTAATTAAGCCGAACCATCAGGGGGAATTCGGAGCTAAGGTACCCTCCCCCCGGCAA
Source organism: Anaerolineae bacterium (assembly GCA_028275425.1). Classification (GTDB taxonomy): domain Bacteria; phylum Chloroflexota; class Anaerolineae; order SpSt-600; family SpSt-600; genus SpSt-600. The sequence goes on from JAPWUT010000074.1 coordinate 6,876, forward strand.
GCTTTGGTAAAGGATTTTGACGTCAAAACGCAAGCTCAAATATTCGTAATCCCGCACATCTTTCCCTATCATCTGAAGGACACCAGTCTCAGTGTGGATTCCGTCCTCTCCGTAGCGGTAGAAGCGAAGCACTTTCCGTCCCTTCTCCTCTACAACCGAAACTTCCCCGTCACGAATGTTGGGGTCGTTCTTGTAAAGGACTACTTGCCAGTAGGGGAGGAGCGGCTCGCTGAAATCGCCGTTTTTAATCAAATTGTGCGCAGCCGGCAGAGGGGGCACAGGAGGCTTGCCTTCTTCAACGATTGTGCGTTGCCCCTTGAACAGGGTAACCACTTCCTCCCCCGACCCTATCAGAGCCTTGCCATCCCTTACTGCTATCTCGGTGCTTCCGCCTACTACTTCTACCGAATAGCTCCCTTCTTTGAAGAAGACCGATGTGTGCGGGGTCGCAACCTCAAAATAGAGGGGCCTATCTTGATGGGAGACTACCACAAACCGAACTCTCCCTTCCTCAACTTTAACCCTTATGAGGTGGGGCTTGGGGCTCCAAGGAAAGCGAGGGGAACGCATCCTTTCAGCTTCAACCCGGGCTTTGCCGTAAATTATGGCCATGCTTCCGTCAAAAAAGGTTATGATTGCCCTGGAAGACTCATCAGGAGCCTCTACCAAACTTCCCTCTTTCACCTTTCGGCTTTCAGCTACTCCTAACGGTTCAGCATAAGGGGATTCCCTCACGAATATGGCACTTCCCACCACTGTGATGGCCGCCTCGCGGGAAGTTGTGGCATTGATTATGTACCAGCGGATGGAGAGGGGTATTCCCACCGCTAAGAGGCAGAAGATTAGGAAAGAGGTTATGAGGATAGCCCAGGCAATGCGCTCTATGTTCTGCCTCATCAGAAGCGCACCTTGAAGGAGTCGTAAAGGCCCTGGAAGGGTAGCCACTCTGCCTCTACTTTAGTGACCACGGCGCTGGGTGGGCCTCGGTG
>JAPWUT010000076.1 GCA_028275425.1 Anaerolineae bacterium
CGAGTAATCTTCGGGGATTGAGCCCAAGGCTTGCCAGTAAATGGTGAGGCGGAGGGCTCTTCCAGGCTTCAAGTCGTACCCTTTGAGGGCAATTATCCCGCCGAAATTGGCTTCAGCAGGCCATTCTGGGGAAAGGCCCCCTGCACCGGTTGGTTCGTAAGGGCATCGCTCGGGCAGGGTGAAGCGAGAGAGAAAAACTGAGCTACGCCTGAAAGCCGCAACTTGGACCAGGGTATCCCCATACAAAAGCACAATTGGGCCATTGGCCCTGAAATCTTTGACCATCCAATCTCCCCCAGCCGAAACCTTCAAAGCTACCACGAAGTATTGGCCGAGGTCCCAGGGTATAGTGTCCACTTTTACGGTCTCGCCAGGTAAATGTAATTTTCCCCAAAAGTTTGCTTGGCATAATTGGGTATGATAAAGCTGAAGGCGCAAACGGCATAGATTAGGCTTGAAGTTATGAGGAAAATTCCCATTTTATCCCATACCAACAAGAAAGGAGCAAGGAGGAAGAATAGGGGTACGAAATGGTAAGCTAAGGAGGAGCCTTCAGTCAGGTGAAATGGGTGGCCGTGGAGAGTGGACCAGACGGCTTGGTGGTTGATTCCCAGGCCAAGCTTAGCCGTTTGGAAAGACCAGTGCCTGGCGATGGATAGGTAGCCGAGGGTTAAAGTGTAAAGGGTTATCAAAAGGGAAAGGGTGAGGATGGGGAAAATCCTTTTCATCCCGTCCATCCCACCACGAAAGCTATAGCCAGAGCTCGGGAGTGGGCCAAGCTTAGGCTCCATCCCTTTACCCCAAGCTCTTGGGCTTTAGCCAGCGCTTTTCCGTGGAGCCTCAAGCAGGGTTTTCCGGAGTCGTCCCCGAGGATTTCCATCTCCCTCCAGCTTATCGGCCCTATGCCCGTTCCGAGGGCTTTGGCAACTGCTTCTTTGGCGGCAAATCGGGCGGCAAGGCAGGAAATTCGGCCACCGCAAAGCCTTAGTTCTTCTGGAGTAAAAACTTTGGTTTCGAATCTTTCCCCCCAACGCCGGCAAGCTCTTTTTACCCGCTCTATCTCTACTAAATCAACTCCCACCAGAAGTACCTGCTCCGTCAAACCCCCTCCCTATCCCACGGTATATGAAGCCTAAAGCCCGCATCTTTTCGGGGTCGTAGATGTTGCGCCCGTCCATAAGGATGGGTTTGCGCATCAGGTTTTTTATGCGCTCCATGTCCAGCTGCTTGAATTCGTTCCATTCGGTGACCAGGATGAGGGCATCGGCGCCTTCGGCTACTTGGTATGGGTCTTCTTTGAATTCTACCCCGTTGAGGATGGCTTTGGCGTTCTCCATGGCTGCGGGGTCATAGGCTTTTACCTTGGCCCCTTCGTGCTGGAGCATGTGGATTATTTCTACGGAAGGGGCTTCACGCATATCATCGGTGTTGGGTTTGAAGGCAAGGCCGAGGATTCCGATTACTTTGTTCCGGAGGCTTCCTCCCAGGAGGCTTCGGAGTTTGTGGACAAGCCTGCGGCGCTGGTCCTGGTTTATCTCAATGACAGAGCGCAGGAGCTGAGGGTGGCAGCCGTGGGTAGCAGCCATGTAGGCCAAGGCCCTTACGTCCTTGGGGAAACAGCTTCCTCCCCAGCCAATCCCAGCTCCAAGGAATTCTGGGCCTATCCGGTGGTCAAGTCCCATCCCCCAAGCCACAACTTTTACGTCGGCCCCGAGGGCTTCGCAGATGTTGGCGATTTCGTTTATGAATGATATTTTGGTGGCTAAGAAGGCGTTAGAGGCATACTTTATCATTTCAGCGGTGCGCAAATCGGTTATGATTACCGGCGCTTGGAGGGGGGCATAGAGTTCGGCGACTTTTTCGGCAGCCTCGCGGCTGGTTGAGCCTAAAACTATGCGGTCGGGGTTCATGAAGTCGTGGACGGCAGAGCCTTCGCGCAAGAATTCGGGGTTGGAGACGACCCAGAAAGGAATTGAGGGGTTGGCCATGTTCTCCCGGATTATTTCCGCTACAATATCCCCGGTCCCGATAGGGACGGTGCTTTTGTTCACGACTATCACCGGGTGGTCCAGGTGTTTGGCTATTTCTTTGGCTGCAGCCTCTACATAGGAGAGGTCTGCTTCCCCCTCGCTGCCTTCTGGGGTATTGACGGCGATGAAGATGAACTCGGCGTTCTTGAGGGCTTCGGCGTAGGAAGTGGTGAAGAAGATGCGGCCGGCCTTGAGGTTCCGGCGGACTATTTCTTCAAGGCCTGGCTCAAAGAATGGGACTTTGCCCATTTTAAGGCTTTCAATTTTGGCCTCGTTCACATCTACGCACCAGACTCTGTTACCGAGGTCGGCAAAGCAGGCTCCGGTGACGAGGCCGACGTATCCAGCTCCAATGACTGCTATCTCCTTCATCTATTCACCTCCTACATCCTCAACCTTGGGTCAAGGGCATCCCGGAGGCCATCCCCCAGGAGGTTGAATCCCAGAACGCTTAGCATTATAGCAAGTCCGGGGAATATGACAACGTGGGGGGCGGTAAAGACGGAGCCTCTCCCTTGGCCAAGCATTGCCCCCCATTCAGGCGTAGGGGGTTGAGCACCGAGGCCAAGGAAGCTCAAGCCGGCGGCATCAAGGATAGCGGTGGCTATTCCCAGTGTTCCCTGGACTATGATTGGGGTGAGGCAATTAGGCATTATGTGGCGGAAGAGGATGCGGCTTGATGAGCACCCTATGGCCCTGGCGGCTAAGGTGTAATCCATCTCCTTGGCGGCCAGAACTGAGGCTCTGACAATCCGGGCATAGGCGGGAATTGAGACGAAGGCGATGGCGTAGAGCATGTTCAGAAGTCCAGGGCCGAGTATAGCCACTATGGCTATGGCCAGAAGGAGGCTTGGGAAGGCTAACATTATGTCCATAATCCTCATGACTACATTATCAACCCATCCGCCAGCGTATCCTGAGACCGCTCCGATCAATGTTCCGGCAATTATGGCCAGGGAAACTGAAGCTACCCCAACGTAGAGGGAGACCCTTGCCCCGTAAATCACTCGGCTTAATAAGTCCCTGCCTACCTCGTCCATGCCGAATGGGTGTTCCCGGGAGGGGGGCTCCCGGCGCCTCGTGACATCCTGGGCGATTGGGTCATAAGGTGCAATCCAAGGGGCGAACAGGGCACAGAAGACAAAGAGCCCCAGAATAACCATGCCAATTATGGCCAATTTGTTGCGGAAGAGTCGCCTTAAGGCATCCCGGAAGAGCGTTGTTTGAGCTGGCAGCCTCCTTTCCACTTTCTCCACCTCCTTATTCGTACCTTATGCGGGGGTCAAGGTAAGCGTAAGAAATGTCTACTGCCAAGTTTATGAAGACGAAGAGGACGGCGATTACCAGAACACTCCCCTGGACCGCTGGATAATCTCGGGCCAGGATGCGGTCCACAACGAGCCTGCCCATCCCTGGCCAGGAGAAGATGGTTTCAGTGAGGATTGCTCCGGCCAGAAGGTAACCGAGCTCAAGGCCTATGACCGTTATCACGGGTAGGAATGCATTCTTGAGGGCATGGCGGAAGATTACGGCCCTTTCCCTGAGACCTTTAGCTCTGGCTGTCCGGATGTAATCCTGGTGCAGGACTTCCAAAAGGCTTGAGCGAGTCATCCTGGCGATTATGGACATGGGGATAGTGCCGAGGGCGATGGAGGGTAGGATGAGGTGCTTTAGGCAATCCACCAAGGCCACCCAGTTCCCGGTCACAAGGCTGTTGAGGATGTAGAAGTTGGATAAGAAGTTAAGGAGCCACATTACTTTCTCGCCCATAGGCCCGGTTAGGTGGATGTTGTACACTTCGGGTATGGTAGGCATCGGGATGCCGGGAGTTATGCGGCCGGATGGGGGAAGCCATTTGAGCTTGAAGCCAAAGATGTACATGAGGATTAGGCCGAGCCAGAATACGGGCATTGATACTCCGATGAGGGCCCCCACCATTGTGATAAGGTCAAACAGGGAATTGTGGTAGTAGGCGGCGATTATCCCCGCGGTTATCCCGAAGAGGCAGGCTACGAACATTGCTCCCAAGGTCAATTCTACAGTAGCCGGGAGCCTTTGAGCCAGCTCTGTAGTTACAAGCTCATTGGTGCGGATGGCCCTCCCAAGGTCGCCGCGGATTATCCTTCCCAGGTAGCGGATGTACTGGATTGGGAGGGGGTCATCAAGGCCCATCCTCTTGCGGAACTCGGCTACTTGCTCAGCAGTAGCGTGCTCCCCTAACATGACCCTGGCCGGGTCACCGGGGATGAAACGCAAGAGGGAAAAGGTCACAATGGATATGCCGATAAGGACGGGTATAAGCATCACTAAACGTTGGGCTATGTAACGTATCATAGGCTCTCCCTCTAACAAAAAGCCTGCAGTGGGGGGGTCAAGCCCTCCACTGCAGGCTATATTCCTATTACCCTCCGGCCTTACTCTCCCTTGAAGCCACCGAAGAAGTAGGACCAGTAGAAGAAGTCACCGGTATGACCCTTGTGGTAAGGGTTGGCCTTGTCCCACCAGCGTTCAAAGTTGAAGATGACGGCATCGGCATTGAAGTCGGTGCCATCGTGGAACTTTACACCCTTGCGGAGGTAGAAGGTCCACTCCAGGCCGTCGGGTGAGACTTCCCACCGCTCGGCGAGGCCGGGGACAACCTCGGTGGTTCCGGGCTTGAAGGCCACAAGCTGCTCAAACACCTGCTTGCAGACCCAGAAGGATTCGCCGTCGGTTTCGTCGGCGCAGTCCAGGCCCACCGAGTCTCCGCTGCGGGCGTAGATGAGGGTGTCCTTGCCCGGAGCTTCCACCAGCCAGAGGGCCTCATTGCTGAATGGGTCGGGGTAGATGCCCTTCCATTCTTTCCGGTAAGCGATGGCGGAGCTGTTGTGGACAATCGGGATGGCGATGGCCTTTTCAAAGATGAACCTGTTGGCCTCATCGTAATACTTCTGGCGTTCGGCGGGGTCAAGGGTTGAGGCTCCCTTGTCCAGCAAGCTCAGGAGCTCGGGGAAGTCCTTGGGGTCGCCGAAGCTCTTATCGGCGCCTTTTCCGAAGAAGACGTCAAGGAAGTTTGTGGCATCGGCATAGTCGGCCATCCACCCCAGCATGAAGAGGTCGGCCTCTCCAGCGGCCACCTTGTCCAAGTAAGTGCCCCAGTCGTAGGTCACGATTTTAGCCTTGATTCCCACGGCTTTGAGCTGGGCCTGGATTGCCTCCCCGATCTTGTCGGGAACCGGGTAATAACCGCGAGAGACAGGCATGACCCAGAGGGTGGTCTCAAAGCCATTGGGGTAGCCGGCCTCGGCCAGGAGCTTCTTGGCCTTTTCGGGGTCATACTCAAAGGTTGGCACATCCTTGGAGTGGCCGAAGATTCCAGGTGGGATGAACTGGGTGGCCACTTCAGCCGTGGGCGGGTAGAAGGATTCCACAATGGCTTTCTTGTTGATAGCGTAGCCTATGGCCTGGCGGACGCGGACGTCGTCAAATGGCTTGTGGGCCCGGTTTATCCCCAGGTAACCGATGTTGAACTTGGGCCGGAAGAAGACCTGGAGGTTTGGATCTTTCTGAGCTACTGGGATATCATCAGGGGCCATGTTGTCAATGCCGTCCACGGTTCCGGCCTGGAGCTCAAGGAAGCGTGCGGTGGCCTCTTTTATAACCCTGAAGACAATCGTCTTGGTCTTGGCCTTTTCGCCCCAGTAGCCATCAAAGCGCTCCAGGACGATTCGGTCCTCGGGCTTCCACTCCACGAACTTGTAGGGGCCGGTGCCCACCGGGTTCTTGAAGAGGTCGCCGCCTCCACCGAACTTCTTTATGTTTGCAGGGCTGGCAATTCCGAAGGCGTTGAAGGCCATCTTCTGGAGGAAGGCTGCATCCATTCGGTTCAGGTAGAACTTGACGGTGTAATCATCTATTTTCTCAATGTAGCGGAAGAGGCTCTTAGCCTCTGGGTTCGGTGGAGGGACAGCAGGCTTGGGTGTTGGGGTAGGGGGCATGGGAGTGGGAGTGGGCGGGACAGGTGTAGGGGTAGGAGGCACTGGCGTCGGCGTAGGGGTTGGGGTAGCACAGCTGGCCAGCATTGCTAAAGCCAGTGCCACCACCACTGCAAAGCTTAGCAACCTGTGGCCCTTCATTTTTACCTCCTTGCGTTTATTTTAAAGCGAGCAATCGCCCGCTTTACTTTGCTCCGTACCACTTCTTCATTAGCTCATCCAGGATGCCCTTCTCTTTTACGGCCTTAAGCCCCTTGTTGATGAGGTCCAGCAGTTCCTTGTTGCCCTTCTTGACCACGATGCCGTAATATTCCTCGGTGAAGGGTTTACCTACCCATTTAATCTTGTCAGGGTATTTGGCAACAAAGGCCATGACCAAGGGGCTATCGGCCACTACGGCGTCAATGCGGCCTTCCATCAGGTCCATGAAGGCCAGGTCAACGGTATCGTATTCCTTAAGTTTGGCCCCTTCAATCTTCTGGATCTCAAAGGCTCCAGTGGTGCCGATTTGAGCTCCAGCCACCTTGCCTTTGAGGTCAGCCGGACCCTTTATGTCCTGGTTATCAATGCGGACGGCTATGAGCTGGCCAGCGTTAAAGTAGGGGTCGGAGAAGTCATATTTCTGTTTGCGCTCATCGGTTATAGTTACGGAGGAGATGATAGCGTCGTATTCTCCGGCTTCAAGGCCAGCGAAGATTCCATCCCAGGCTACGTTCTTGAATTCCACCTCCAGGCCCACCTCTTTGGCTATGGCTTTCATGAGGTCAATATCAAAGCCCACGATTTCCTTGGTTTTCTCATCTATAAACTCTGCCGGTGGCCAGGTGGCATCGGTGGCTACTACGATTTTCTTAGGGGCTGGTGTAGGGGTGGGTGGAACGGGTGTTGGCGTAGGTGTGGGGGGAACAGGGGTTGGTGTAGGCGGGACAGGCGTTGGTGTAGGGGCTGGTGTAGCGCAAGCTGCTAAAAAGAAAACCAAAATTGTAAGGGGCAAAGCCCAGCGCTTTAAGCCTCCCATTTCTCACCTCCTTAGGGAAGTGTTGGAAATATTATAGCGCAAAGGGATAGGAGAGGCAAATTGCCGATTGGGCTGGAGAGCCCATGGCTTCCCCAGTCCAGGGGGGGCGGAGCCCCCTGGCAGGGGGGTGGGGGATGTGCCCCCTTTCCGACCTAACCCCCTGGCCCCCTTCCCTGCGAGGAAAGGGGGAAAATTTGGCGGGGTTCTCCCCACGAGTGGGACCCCAAAACGCCGGCAAACCCTCAGCCCACGGGGGTGGGCAAGGGGGTCCAGGGGGCGCAAGCCCCCTGGCGGGGGGCGTGGGGGGTGTCCCCCCACGAAATCAAAAGAGGGAGCGAGGCGCCCACATTAGCAAACCCGCCACGAGTGGGACCCAAAACGCCGGCAAACCCTCAGCCCACGAGGGTGGGCAAGGGGGTCCAGGGGGCACAGCCCCCTGGCGGGGGGCGTGGGGGATGTCCCCCCACGAAATCAAAAGAGGGAGCGAGTTGCCCACATTAGCAAACCCGCCAAGAGTGGGACCCAAAACGCCGGCAAACCCTCAGCCAACGGGGGTGGGCAAGGGGGTCCAAGGGGCACAGCCCCCTGGCGGGGGGCGTGGGGGGTGTCCCCCCACGAAATCAAAAGAGGAAGCGAGGCGCCCACATTAGCAAACCCGCCACGAGTGGGACCCAACACGTTGGCAAACTCTAAGCTAACGGGGGTGGGCAAATGGGAGGCTTACAGTTCTGGGATGCAGTTGTAGGGCAAAGCTTACTTCTGGTAAAATCCAAGGCGAAATAAGCCTGCGGGGGTGATTCATGCTCTTTGCTTTGA
>JAPWUT010000077.1 GCA_028275425.1 Anaerolineae bacterium
GACGGGGAGCTTGCCTGCCCAAAACCATCGCCAGGCGGTAATATAGCTTACCCCCTGCTGGCGAGCCCAATCCGAGAGTTTCACGGCTGAAATAAATGATAATAGAATCGCCAGCAGTTGTCAACCCTAAAATCTTTGCTCCTTAAGGCCAAGGCCGAAGGGATGCCCGACCCGGAGATAGGGGCCTATTTTGGCGTTTCTTTCAACTACCTTGAAAAGGTTATAACCGAAGCCTACGGGGCTAACATCACCGGCCTTGGGCGTCCCAAAAAAGTCAAGCGGTGGGAACCGCCCAATTTCCGGGAGGAAACCACCACGGTCTGGAGCTTCAAACAGCGTGGTGACTGGGCTACGGGTAGTCACTCCTTTAGGTCAGGGCTTTCCAGTTTTTTGCTGTGGACTGACGAGCAAGCTTAGGTCTCCGGCCAGTAAAGCCTTGGGGTTTAACTTGCTCTATGGCCCCACTTTTAACCCAAGAAGTGCGAATTTGACAAGCGGCCTATTTTGTGGTATATATAGCGCCAAACTTTGCAAGGGGTAGAAGAGTGGACGCAATGGTCCTGGTAGACCTTCGGGTCAGAAAGCGCGCTAAGCGTGGGCAGGCCCTCAAATCCGGAGGGATTACCAGGGCCATTTCTTTTCCCTCAGGGTGAAGTGTAACCATAGTTAGCAGGAATCAAGGGGCCGGCCCTCCGGATAGAAGGAGGGCCGGCCTTTTTTATATCACCCAAAAGGAGGTGTGCCATGACCGAGTGCCCTGAGTGCGGAGCTACTATAAACCTCCCACCCGGAACGGAAGTGGGAGAAATCATCACCTGCCCCGATTGCGGGGTGGAACTGGAAGTCGTGAGCCTTAACCCCCCATCCCTGGAGCTGGCCCCCCAAGTGGAAGAAGACTGGGGAGAATGAGGAGGCCAGGATGAAAATCGGGGTGCTCACATCCCGAATCCGGGTGGAAGAGAAATTGCTCTTCCAGGCCCTGGAAAAAGCCGGCTTAGATTACGAAAGGATTGACGTGGAAAGCATCCCCTTCCTCTTAGATAGCAAAGCCTTCGCCAGCTTTGACGCCGTTCTAATCCGTTGCGTAAGCCACACCCAGGCCTTCTACGCCTCCAGGGTTCTGGAAAGCCAAGGGGTAAAAGTCATAAACTCCCACCACGTAATCAATGTGTGCGGGGATAAGCTCCTCACCTCCCTTGCCCTCTTGGAACATGGCGTCCCTACCCTCCACACCATCGTTGCTTTCTCCCCCGAAACCGCCCTCCAGTCCATTGAAGCCATGGGTTACCCGGTAGTTCTGAAACCCCTCCACGGCTCATGGGGCAGACTCCTGGCTAAGGTTAACGATAGGGATTCGGCAGAAGCTATCCTGGAACACAAAAAGACCCTGGGAGGATACGCACACTCTGTCTTCTACATCCAGGAGTATGTGGAAAAGCCAGGACGGGACATAAGGGCCTTCGTAGTAGGAGGAGAGACCATCGCCGCTATCTACCGCAATTCCAGCCACTGGATAACGAATACAGCCAGAGGGGCAAAAGCCTCCTTCTGCCCCATAACCCCAGAACTTGACCACATCGCCAAAGCGGCCGCCGAAGCCGTCGGAGGAGGAATCTTGGCCGTGGATATCTTTGAAACGCCCGAGGGTAGGCTCGTGGTGAGCGAGGTCAACCATACCCCTGAGTTCCGCAACAGCATAGAGCCAACAGGGGTAGATATCCCCGCCAAAATGGTAGATTACGTCAAGAAAGTGGCCGGAGGGGAGATATGAAAGGGGGAAGATAGGGGTCCTTTTCTCCAGGGTAAGGCTGGAGGAAAAGCTAATCTTTGAAGCCCTGGCCAGGCGGAAAATCCCGTTTGAGAAGCTGGATGTAAGGGCTATAGCTTTTGACCTGGAAAAGGCCCAGGGCTTTGAGCGCATCCTAATCCGGTGCATAAGCCATCGGGAGGCTTTCTACAGTTCCCGCATCCTGGAAAGCCAAGGGGTTAGGACTGTAAATTCCCATCGGACCATCCGTCTGGCCGGGGATAAGTTGCTAACATCCCAAGCCCTCGTGGATAAAGGGGTGCCGACTTTGCCGGTAATCCTGGCTTTCTCTCCGCAGGCGGCAATGGAAGCGCTGGAAAACCTGGGTTACCCGGCAGTTATAAAGCCCCTCAACGGCTCCTGGGGCAGGCTCATCGCTAAGATTGATAACGCCGAATCCGCCCGCAGCATCCTGGAGCACCGTTCCTACCTGAACGAGGAGCTTGGCTCCGTCTTCTACATCCAGCCCTACGTGGAAAAGCCCGGCCGCGATATCCGGGTCATGGTAGTAGGGGATGAGGTGATTTACGCTGTCTACCGCTATTCCTCCCACTGGATTACTAACACTGCCCGCGGTGCCTACACCGAGCCTTGCCCTATAACATCGGAGCTTGAGGAGCTAAGCCTCAGGGCTGCCGAAGCAGTAGGCGGGGGAATCCTGGCCCTGGACATCTTTGAAACCCCGGAAGGCCTTGTGGTCAACGAGGTGAACCACACCCCCGAATTCCACGGGGCCATGAAGGCAGTAGATGTGGATATAGCGCAGAAAATTGTGGATTACTTCCTCCGAGGAGGGTGAGATGGTCAGTGCTTCCATAGTTGGCGCATCTGGATACGCCGGGGGGGAACTGCTCCGGCTACTCCTCGGCCACCCATCCTTCAAGGTGAAGCAGGTCACTTCCGAAACCTGGGCTGGCAAGCCTGTGCACTTTGTCCACCCCAACCTGCGCGGCCGCACGGAGCTGCGCTTCGTCAAGCTTGAAGACCTTGAGCCGTGCGATGTCCTCTTCCTTGCCCTCCCTCACGGCCAAGCCATGTATCAGATTGAGCACTTTGCCTCCCTCGCCCATTACATCGTAGACCTTTCGGCCGATTTCCGCCTCAAGGACCCGGCGGATTACCGGCGCTGGTACGAGGTTGAGCATCCGGCCCCCCATTGGCTTCCCCTCTTCACCTACGGCCTGCCCGAAATCCACCGGGAGGAGATTCGTTCCTCTCGCTACGTGAGCGGGGTGGGATGCAATGCCGCTTGCTCTATCCTGGCGCTTTATCCCCTCTACCGGAGGAAACTGGTGGAAATGGCCATTGTAGACGTCAAAGTCGGTTCCTCGGAAGGGGGTAGCAAGCCGACCCAGGCTTCCCACCATCCTGAAAGGGCAGGGGTGATGCGGCCCTACGCCCCGGCTTCGCACCGCCACCTGGCAGAGCTGGTCCAGGAACTCAACTTCGGGGAGAAGCCCCAAATCTACTTCACCGTTACCTCGGTTGATGCCGTGAGGGGAGCACTGGCCACTTGCCATTGCTTCCTCAAAGAGCCCGTCTCGGAAAAAGAATTGTGGAAAATCTACCGGGAGGATTACGGAGCCGAGCCCTTCATCCGCCTGGTATCGGCTAAGCAAGGCATCCACCGCTACCCCGACCCCAAAGTCTTGGCCGGCTCAAACTACTGCGACATAGGGTTCGCCGTTGAGGAGGGGACGAACCGGGTAGTGGTGATGGGGGCAATAGATAACCTGATGAAAGGCTCGGCGGGGAATGCCGTCCAAGCCGCAAACCTCATGCTCGGCTTCCCTGAGACTGCAGGCTTGGATTTCCCCGGCCTTCACCCCGTCTAAAGGAGGATGAAATGTTAGTGGTCAAGTTCGGAGGGAACGGAAACCTGAACATGGATTCTTTCTGTGCCGATGTGGCCTTCATGGTTCGCAACGGCTATAAATTGGCGGTGGTCCACGGCGGCTCCAAGGAGATGGACGCCCTCTCCGAAAAGCTCGGCAAGCCCCCGCTCTTCGTCACAACCCCCTCAGGCTTCCAGTCCCGATACACCGACCGGGAAACTCTGGAGATTTTCATCATGGCCGTCGGCAAGGTGAACAAGCTCTTGGTGGAGAAGCTTCAGAAGCTTGGAATCAACGCCATCGGCCTATCGGGATTGGATGGCAGGCTCATCCGAGGCAAGCGGAAGGGGGTGATAATCGCTCAGGAGGGGGAGAAGAAGAAAGTCCTCAAGGGCGATTACGGCGGGACGGTTGAAGAAGTTGATGCCAAGCTCCTCTCCCTTCTGCTGGAACGAGGATACACGCCAGTGATTGCCCCCTTGGCCCTGAGTGAGGAAGGCGAGGCCTTGAACGTAGATGGCGATAGGGTAGCGGCGGCAGTGGCCGGCGCCCTGAAAGCCCAAGCCCTCCTCATCCTAACCGGCGTTCCGGGGCTCCTAAGGAACTTCCCCGATGAATCCACCCTCATCCCCGAAATACCTGGGGAAAAGCTTGAGGAATACATTGAACTTTATGCCCGAGGGCGCATGAAGAAGAAACTTCTCGGTGCCGCCGAAGCCCTCCGGCAGGGGGTCCACTTGGTAATCCTGGCCGATGGCCGAGTGGAGAACCCAATCCGCCGGGCGCTTGAAGGGCACGGGACTTTCATCAAACAAGGAGGAGAAGGATGGACTACATTGCCTTGGAAGATGCTCACACCAGCGGCTTCTACCGAAAGCACCCCATAGTCTTGGTGAAGGGGGAAGGGGCAAAGGTCTGGGATGCCGAAGGGCGGGAGTACATTGATTGCACATCAGGCCATGGAGTAGCGAACGTCGGCCATGCCAACCCCTACGTGGCCGAAGCCATAGCCCGCCAAGCCTCCCGCCTCATAACCTGCTCCGAACTTTTCTACAACGATGTCCGGGCCGAACTACTGGCCACTTTGGCTCGGATAACCCCGCCAGGCCTGAAAAGGGCCTTTCTGTGCAATTCGGGGACGGAGGCGGTTGAGGGGGCCTTGAAGATTGCCAGGCTGGTCACCGGCCGCAAGAAATTCGTGGCCGCAATGCGCAGCTTCCACGGCCGCACCTTCGGCTCCCTATCGGCTACTTGGCGGAAAGAGTACCGGGAGCCGTATGAGCCATTGGTCCCGGGCTTCAGTTTCGTCCCCTTCAATAACCTTGAGGCAATGGATAAGGCCGTGGACCACGAGACCGCAGGAGTCATCTTGGAAGTGGTGCAAGGGGAAGGAGGGGTCATCCCTGGCAAGGGGGAATACTTGCGGGGAGTGCAGGAAATCTGCCGCCAAAAGGGTGCCCTGTTCATCCTGGACGAAGTCCAAACTGGTTTCGGGCGGACCGGGAAGATGTTCGCTTGTGAGCACTATGGCCTTGAGCCTGACCTAATGTGCTTGGCCAAAGGGTTTGGAGGGGGTGTGCCTTTCGGAGCAGTGATGATTCACGAAAAATTCGGGGAGATGCCCAAACGCCTGCACGGCTCAACGTTCGGGGGGAACCCGCTGGCCTGCGCTGCAGCCTTGGCTGCCATCCGCTACCTTGAGGAGAACGACCTCCCCCGCCGAGCCGCCGAGCTTGGGGAATATTTCCTCGGCCGCCTGCGCCAATTGGAGTCTAACTTAGTGAGGGAAGTAAGAGGGCTTGGGCTTATGGTCGGGATTGAGCTGAAGAAAGAGGCCTCCCCCTACATTGAAGCCTTGGCCGAGGAAGGAGTCCTGGCCCTTTCGGCTGGCCCCACGGTAATCCGCTTCCTCCCGCCCTTGGTCATCAGCCGGGAAGAATTGGACAAAGTGGTGGAAGCGGTGGAGAAGGTGCTGCCATGAACGAACGGGAAGCGGTGGAATTCCTCAAGGGCATCCTGAACATCTACTCCCCATCTGGGGAGGAGGGACCCTTGGCCCGCTACTTAGCCGAAAGTTTGGAAAAGCGCGGCTTAAGGGCCTATGTTGACGATGTAGGCAACGTAATCGCTGCCTTTTCCAGGCCCATACCGGATGAGCCTGAGCTAATCTTCTTGGGCCACATAGACACTGTCCCCGGCTTTATCCCCGTCCGCGAAGAGGGAGGCAAAATCTTCGGCCGAGGGGCGGCGGACGCCAAAGGCCCCATAGCCGCCTTCCTCGTCGCTATGCTGAGGGTCAAGCCGGAAATCCCCATAGTCTTCGTGGGTGCGGTTGGCGAGGAAGCCGAAAGCATCGGGGCCAAATACGCAATCCCCCGCTTCAAGCCCAAAAATGCGGTGGTAGGGGAACCAGGGCAATGGGAAGGGATAACTTTGGGATACAAAGGCCGGCTCATTATCCGCTACAATTTGTCAAAGCCCAAAGCCCACACCGCTGCTCCATCCCCTACTGCCCCAGAGGAAGCTTTCCTCTTCTGGCAAGAACTCAAGGCCTGGGCCGAAGGATTCAACCAGGCACGGAGCCCGTTTGAACGGGTAGACATTTGCCTGACGGAGATTTGCTCGCAGAACGAAGCTTTTTCCTCCTCTGTAGAAATGGGCTTGGAACTACGCCTACCTCCGGGGCTTGAGCCTTCAGCTTTGACCACCACGGCCCTTTCCTTGGCCAAGGGTGCGACCCTGGAATTCTCCGGGGAGGAGAAAGCCTTCGTAGCCCAACGCAATAACCCCTTAGTCCGAGCTTTCCTGAGGGCAATCCGGGCCGAAGGAGGGACCCCTCGCTTCAAGCTCAAGAGCGGCACATCCGACATGAACCTGGCAGGCCCAGCCTGGCAGTGCCCAATCCTGGCCTATGGCCCCGGCGACTCTTCCCTTGACCATACCCCATGGGAGCACATTGAGGTTGAGGACTACCTGAAAGCTGTAAAAGTCTGGGAGAGGGTGCTCACGCTCCTTTCGGGAGGTGGAAATGAAGCCTTGGATTGAATCGGAAATGGTACGAAGGTTTACCGCTTCGGTGCATTTTGACCAGGAACTTTACCGTCAAGACATTCAGGGGAGCATAGCCCATGTTCGGATGCTGGCCAACCAAGGCCTAATCTCGCCTGAGGAATCCGAAGCCATCGTCGGCGAATTGCAGAAAATACGTGAGGAGATTGAGGAGGGGAAGTTTGAGTGGAAAGAGGAGTATGAAGATGTGCACTTGAACGTGGAAGCAGCGCTAATAGAAAGGCTTGGCGAGATAGGGGCCAAGCTCCACACCGGCAGGAGCCGGAATGACCAGATAGCTTTGGACATGCGCCTTTACATCCGGGAGGCCTCCGAAAGGGTCCGCAAAGCCATAGAGGAAGTCCAGAAAGCCATCCTTAGCCTGGCCGAAACCTATGCCGATGTGATAATGCCCGGCTACACTCACCTTCAGCGAGCCCAACCCATCCTCTTCTCCCATCACATCATGGCCTACTTCTGGATGTTGGAGAGGGATAAAGGTCGCTTCTCCGATGCTGCCCGGCGAGCCGATGAATGCCCCTTAGGGGCGGGGGCGCTGGCTGGAAGCACCCTCCCCTTATCCCCGGAGCACGTAGCTCAAGAACTCAGCTTCTCCCGGAGCTTCCGCAACAGCATAGACGTCGTAAGCGATCGCGATTTCGTCATAGAATTCTTAGCGGCATGCTCCATCCTCATGGTCCACCTCTCCCGCCTGGCTGAAGAATTAATCCTGTGGTCAACCGAAGAATTCGGCTTCATAGAGATTGCCGATCCCTTCACCACCGGCTCAAGCATGATGCCTCAGAAGCGGAATCCCGATGTAGCGGAGCTCATACGGGCCAAGAGTGGGAGGGTATTCGGGCACCTCCTGGCCCTTCTAACCGTCCTCAAAGGCCTTCCTCTCTCCTACAACCGTGACCTCCAAGAAGACAAAGAAGGCCTGTTTGATTCTGTGAAAACAATTCTGGCCTGCCTTGAAATCCTGGCTCCGCTGTTGAGGACAATTAAAGTGAACAAGGACAAGATGCGTTCTGCGGCTGAAAGCAGCTTCATACTGGCGACGGACATAGCCGAACACCTGGTGGCCAAAGGCATGCCTTTCCGCAGAGCTCACGCT
>JAPWUT010000078.1 GCA_028275425.1 Anaerolineae bacterium
CAAGCCAGCCAGCCCGATTTTAACTCCGATGGCACAAAAATCGCTTACCGCTCCTGGAATAACGACCGGCGGGGGATATTCGGCCAGGTTATAGGAGGGGATTGGTGGAACATCCAAGGCTCCGACTGGCACTCCGAGGCCGCTCGCCCCAGCTGGTCATTTGACGATAGAATCTTTGCCTTCCATTCCCGCCAGGACCCCGACCGGCTCCCCAGGATTTACATCACTACCGCAACCGGTTACGGAGTTATCATGGCCGATATCGGGGGGAAGTATGGCCCGGTGTTCGGCGAATATCCGTCCTGGATGCCTAATGGCACTATCGTCTATGCGGCCAGAGAATGCCGCGATTGCGGCTTGTTCATAATCACTACAAACGGGGTCATCTTAAGGCGCGTGACTACTGAGCCTTCCGATTCTGCTCCAGAAGCTTCCCCTGACGGCCGTAAGATTGCTTTCATGTCCATGCGAGACGGCAACTGGGAAATCTACGTCGTAAACTCCGATGGGACAGGCCTCAAGCGCTTGACTAAAGACCCGGCTATAGATGGTCTACCCACCTGGTCCCCTGATGGAAGTTACATCGCCTTCCTTTCCAACCGGGGTGGCGAATGGGCTATCTGGGCCATAAGGCCCGATGGCTCAGGCCTCAGGCGCCTTTTCACCCTCGGCGGAAGCCCCGACGGCATCGTGGGAATTGACAGGGAAAACTCAAGAGGATGGCTTGAAGAGAGGATAAGCTGGACTTGGTAATCGGGACCTGCGTCATTGAACTGCATCTACCTGGGAACGGCTCCCTCAAGGACAAAAGGAGAATAATTCAATCCATAATCCGGCGGGTTCAGAACTCTTTCAATGTCTCCATAGCCGAGGTGGGAGCCCAGAACCTTTGGCAGAGGGCCGAGCTGGGAATGGCTTGCGTCTCTACCAGCCAAGAAGCTGCCCATCGTCTCCTGAGCAGCGTGGTGGAATGGATAACCGAGCACTACCCTCAGGTGGAGCTCATAGATTACCGGATTGAAATTCTCTGAGGAAATCCTCCAGCGGGATAATCCTTGACCCGGCCTCGGCCCTCCTTTTGACTTCAATGCCTCCCTGGGAAAGGGAACGCTTGCTCACCACCACCCTCCAGGGTAGGCCTATTAGGTCAGCATCGGTGAACTTTACCCCGGGGCTCTCGTCTCGGTCATCAAAGAGGACTTCAATCCCTTGGCCTTTGAGCCGGGAATAGAGTTTTTCCCCTTCAGCTAATCCCTCTTCCCCCAAGGCTATAAGGTGGATGGGGAATGGGGCTAAAGGTTCGGGCCAGAGGAGGCCTTTCTCATCGCGGTTGAGCTGGGCCACCGATTCCATCACTTTGTAAGGGTAGAGGGCCAGAAGGACAACCCAAGGGCTCGCCTTCTTCTTATCGGGAGTATTGAAATAAAGGCCTCGTGCCGATGAGCTTTGGGGGTCGGCTACACGAAGCGAGGCCACTGCGAATCCGCTTGCCACTTCAAAAGCTGCCTGACAGAATGGGCACTGGATGCCGGCTTTGGCCAGAGCCAAATCCCCTTCAAAATCCGCCTCAAAATCCCTTGGATAATTCACCCCCATCAAGTGGTATCCTTCCCGATTGGCTCCAG
This sequence comes from Anaerolineae bacterium, assembly GCA_028275425.1. GTDB lineage: Bacteria > Chloroflexota > Anaerolineae > SpSt-600 > SpSt-600 > SpSt-600. The sequence goes on from JAPWUT010000078.1 coordinate 1,626, forward strand.
CCACAAAGTTTTGCCCGGTCCGGAGAGAGCTATCAACCGCTACCTTTACCCCCTTGACCCCTATCGGGGATGCGTAGCCGGGGACTATACCGGCAAAGAGCAATTCCCCCTCGGTAGATGGCCTTAGCCTCACCCAACCCATCTCGCTTGATAGCTTCGGTTCGCTCACATCCATATCGCCCCTGATTACAGCGAAAACAATCCCTCCATCCTCACCGGTGTAAAAGACGGCTTTGGCCGTCTTGCTCTTCGGAACCCCTAAGAAAGAGGCTAAGGATTCAATGGTGGTACAGCCGGGGGTTGCAACTTCCCTGAGAGGCTCCGGCTCCTCAGGAGGGAGAGGTTCTCTGTGGACTTTAGCCCATGCCGGAGGGGCAGAATACCCGCAGTTTGGGCATACCACAAGCTCTTCCTCTCCTTCAGGCTCCGGCACAACCCAATCCCATCCCTTTCCAATTGCGGGTGGTGGGGATTGGAGCTTGCAAGCCTGCAAAAGCTCCCCTACCTTCGCCTGAAGCCCCATGACTTCCTCCCAGGCCATTTTTTCATCGGGCAAAAAGCTTAAGAGAAGGAAAGCCCTGCCTTCTGGGAGATAGAAGGGTGAGCTTTTACCGATTTCGGCTTCCAGTTCCAGGCGAAGTGGCAATTCTCGGTAGGAAGCGATTTCCCTGGAGGCAACCCTCAGGGCCAGCCCTTCGGGGGATAAGGCTTCGCCGGAGGATAGATAGAGCTTTTGCACCTCTGGCCCGGTGACGTTTCCCCAAAGTGTTCTGAGCTTATCCAAGACCAATGAGCCAAGGGGGAGCAATGTGAGCGGGTCCCAGCGCAGGAAACCTGCCCGGGCAAGGAGCCTCAGGCCCGAACTGCCCTTTGCTTCCACCTGTCTCAAAGTGCGGCCAAAAAGCCTGCTTACCCTCATGTTGCTCACCAGCCGAAGGAAAGCCTGGCGATGAGGCGGGGCGGAAGGCCGACTTTTTCCATCATTGCCTGGGTTTTCTCCACGGGGTAGGCGACTCTCCTCAACTCCACTACCCCCTTTTCCGAATCCAAGAGGGCATAGCTTGCCCTCGGGTCTCCATCCCTTGGCTGCCCGACACTGCCAGGGTTTATGATGAACCGGAAATCGGGGTCCAAGAAAAACGGTTCATTTTCCGGTGGTATGAAGGCATCGCAGAAATTGGGCTTGCTTTCGCGGAAGGCGAAAATCACAGGCACGTGGCTGTGGCCCACGAGGCACCATGGGGTTTCAAAATGGCGGAAATTCTCCAAAGCCGTTAGGGTTGAGAGGATGTATTCCCATATTGGGTAGCGGGGGCTACCGTGCGCGATGGTAATCTTCTCTTCCAAAACAATCTTCTCCGGGAGGCTATGGAGGTAAGCGGAAGAAGCGGTGGTTAGGGTTTTCTGGGTCCAAATGGTGGCTGCTCTGGCATCGGGGTTAAAATCTTCAATTCCAATCTTGCTTATGGCAGCCCAATCGTGGTTCCCCGCAACGCAGGACAGGGAGGACAATCCCCTCACGCGTTCTATGCACTCGTTTGGTGATGGCCCATAGCCAACTATATCCCCAAGGCAGAGCACTGCCTCGTAGCGCCCTTCGGCATCTTTGAGGACGGCTTCCAAAGCCTCCAGGTTTGAATGGATGTCGGAAATGATTAAGTAACGCATCAGGCTACCCTAATTGGGAATTTCTGTCTGGGGAGAAAAAGTCCCCGGCCTTTCTGCCCGAGGAATTCCCCCTTTTCCACGATTACTTCCCCTCGCGAAAGGACAAGCCTGGGGTAACCTTTGACTTTCCACCCTTCGTATGGGCAATGGTCAACTTGGTGGTGCAAGGTCCGCCAGGAGAGAGTCACCTCTTCCTCAGGGTCAAACACGACCAAATCAGCATCGGCTCCTGGGGCGATTGTGCCCTTCCGTGGGTATAGGCCGAAGAGTTTGGCCGGCATTGTGGAGCAAACTTCTACAAAGCGGTTCAGCGAGAGCCTGCCCTCCCTTACGCCGAAGGTGAAAAGGAGGGGGATTCTGGTCTCTACCCCAGGCGCTCCGTTGGGGATTAGGGTGAAATTGCCAAGCCCTCTCTCCCTCTGGGCCCTGGTCCAAGGGCAATGGTCTGTAGCTACCGTCTGGATTTCACCCCTCGCTAAGGCTCCCCAGAGTTGGCTATGGTGGCTTTTATCTCTCAGTGGAGGAGAGAGGACAAACATGGCTGCTTCCGGGTCTGGCCGCAGGTATTCCTCATCGGAAAGGAGTAGGTGGTGGGGAGTGACTTCGGCATAGACTTCTTGGCCCCGGCTGCGAGCTAACCTTACGGCTTCCAAGGTTTCGGTGCAACTTAAGTGGACGAAGTAGACCGGAGTTCGGGTCAAGGCCGAGAGGGCCAGAACCCTTTGCGCTGCTTCCGCCTCGGCCAGGCAAGGACGACTAATCGGGTGGTAGCGAGGGGAGGTTTTGCCTTCTCGGAGGAGGCGCTCCTTCATGTGTTCAATCATGTGGTGGTTTTCAGCGTGGACGATTGGGAGCACTCCCGCTTCTCGGCAAGTTTCCAGTAGCTTGAGAATTTGCCCATCATCCACCATTAGGCCTGGGTAAGTAGTATAGATTTTGAGGGAAGTGTAGCCCTGTTCGGCCAGCTCAGCAACCTCTTGGAGGAATTGGCCATCAGCCCGGTTGCCGGTCAAGTGCAGGCTGTAATCCACAACCACTTGCCCATCGGCCTGGCGGCGGCGTTCCTCAACGGCCTGGGATAGGGATTGAGAGCCATGGGCTTCGGCAAAATCCAAGACCGTGGTTGTCCCCCCGCAAGCCGCTGCCACAGTCCCGGTGAAGAAATCGTCGGCAGAGACGATATCGCCGACGGGCATCTGGAGGTGGACGTGGACATCAATGAAGCCGGGGAAGATGTAACAACCTTGGGCTTTAAGTTTCACCGGGGCATCAAGCCCTTTGCCCACGGCTACAATTTTCCCCCCTTCTATTCCTACATCGGCCTCTACGGCTTCAGAAGCTGTAACCACTACCCCCTCTTTGATTACCAAATCCATTGCGGCATGGACCTCCTAAGGGGTTCTGAGGCTTTTAAGCAACTTTTTAACCGAGGGGAAAGCATCCAAATCGGTGTGAGGGAAGAAGAGGGCCGAGGTAAACTCCTCGGTAAAGGTGTTATCGGCCGAAAGCTCAAGGTAGGTCATCTTCTCGGCGATTTCCACAACCTTTTCCCGCATGTCGGGACAGACAAGGCACATATAAGCTCCGAGGGCCGAGGTATTGCCCAGGAATTTGAAGCGGTCCCAGGGCATGTCCGGAAGTAGGCCTATCTGTATTGCCTTCTCCACATTGATGTATTTACCGAAAGCTCCGCCTATCAGGACTTGCTCCACATCGGCTATTTGGACTCCCACGGCTCTGGCCAGGGTTCGGAAGCCGGCGTAGATTGCAGCCTTAGCCCTGAGGAGGTTGGAGATGTCCACTTCGGTTATGACTATATCCTTTTCCTTGTGGCGCGTTTCCTCTTTCCAGGCCACAACGTATTCGGGGCCGTGGGGGCCTACCCTTACCCTCTTAGTGGGCAGGGAGAGGTTTATCCGTCCGCTTTTATCCATGACCCCTGTTATGAACATTTCGGCCAGGAGGGAGATAATCCCTGAGCCGCATAGGCCCTCGGGCGGAAGGTCGCCTATGGTTCGCCATGTAGCCTCGTAGTTCTTGGCACTTATCCACACTTCTTCAATAGCCCCGGCCGTTGCCCTCATCCCCGATTCAACCCCAGCTCCTTCAAAGGCCGGCCCTGCGGAGCAAGCGCAAGAGATGAGCCAGTCAAAGTTCCCAAGGACCATTTCCCCATTGGTGCCGATGTCCATGAACAGGGTTAGCTTATCTGTGGAAAAGGTGCCGGAGCTTAGGACTCCGGCAGTTATATCGGCTCCTACATAGCTTCCAACCCCTGGCAGGCAATCTACGGTAGCCTCAGGGTTTATATCAACCCCTATCTCGGAGGCTTTGACCGGCAAAGGATGCCTTATTGTGGGGATGTAAGGTTCAAGGCGTATGGGTTCGGGCCAGAGCCCCAGGAAGAGGTGAATCATGGTTGTGTTCCCGGCGGCCGTCATCATGTAAATCTCGTCGGGGCTTATGTTCTGCCTGTGGCATATCTGGGCTATGAGTTCGTTTATGGTCTGGACCACCAAGCGCTGGAGGTGTTCAAGTCCGCCCGGCTTTCGGGCATAGACTATGCGGGAGATAATGTCTTCACCGCAAGAAATTTGCTTATTGTATTCGGCAGCTATGTCCACCACCTGGGCCGTGTTCAAGTCCACAAGGTAAACCACAACCGATGTGGTGCCGATATCTACAGCTACGCCGTAAAGCTTACCGGTAGTGTTGCCAGGCTTGAGGTCAATGAGGCGAGGGGGCTCCTTGCGAGCCCAGTTGTGCATTTCCACTACCGCCGTTACTTTCCACTCGGCTTCCCTGAGGACTCGGGCCAGCTTCTTGAGGACCGGAAGATCGGCTATGAGCTCTGGAAGGTGGTATTGGAGGGAAAGCTCTCGCTTGAGCCTCTCAAAATCGGTGGTGTTATCGGCTAAGCTGGGTGGAGTTATTTCCAGGTAGAAGGCCTTTATGTAGGGATTGGAGACGGTATCGCATGGGAAAGGTAAGGCGATGCGCTCGGCGACTTTTTCCGTGGGTAAACGGTGCTTTATAAGCTCTTCCTGAGGCGGGACGAATATTACTACATCGCTTTCCACCAAAGTTTGGCAAGCTAAAGCGTAACCTTGCTTGAGCTCGGTGGGGGAAAGGCGTGCAACGGAGCGATGTCTAACTTCGCCTTTCTCCACTACCACTTTGCAGCGCCCGCACCTCCCTTGCCCCCCGCAAGGGAGGAGTATCTTTACCCCGGCTATTTCCAAGGCATCGGCGATGGTGGTCTCTTTCTCTACCTCAACGGTTACGTCCTGCGGCTTGATGTGCACCTTCGGCATATTTTACTCCTCAAGCCAGACAGAGTTTTTTAAGCCAGCGGCGGATAAAAGCGATGGGCTCATCAAGCTTGTAAGAGTATCTGGCATAGAGCCAGGCGGTAAAGGTGCCCAAAAGCGCTCCGGCCAAGACATCGGAAGGGTAATGGACCCCGCAGAAGATGCGGGAGAAGCCAAAAAGGACAGCCAGGATTAGGAAAGGGATGCCCCATATCGGGTCCTGAAGGGCCACAGCTACGGCTATGGAGAAGCCGGTGGTAGCAGGGTTGCTTGGGAAGGAGGAATCCCAAGGCTTGTAGAAGAGCAGGTTTACCTGGTGGGCATCAAAGGGGCGAGGGCGAAAGTAGAGGAGGTTTATGCCTTTCAGGACTATGTTGGCAGTGATGAGGGAGAGGGCAGCCAAGATTACAGTCCGTTGGTAGTGGGTTCTCTCTTTCTCGTCCTTCCCCCAGAACCACATGATTACCAGCGCAAGGGCCATTGTGGTGGGGACGAAGTATTCGTTCACAAGCAAGCGCATTAGGCCATCAAGCCAGGGCCAATGGCCGGCCAAGTTATTTATGGCTCTGAAAAGGTCATAATCGTAATCCATGCACTAACTCCCGGCAAAGTTTTGAGGCTCATCCCGCTCAGCTTTGAGGAAGCCTCTCGTCCCCAGTTCCTTCCTTTAAGATTTTGTCCACTACGCTGCGGAGGATTACCTCATCCTGGAGAATGCGCCAGGGCTTTATTTCCCCTTCCGGGGGAATTATAACGGAATTGGGGACCTTTTGCAACGGGAGCAATTCCTCAATGAGCTTTTTGCGCCCCCGGAGGCGTTTCCAAGCTGTAAAGATACCGCTTTCCTCAAGCCAGTTAAGTCCGGGTTCGGCCTCTTCGGCTTTGGTGAAAGGCGCGATGGCTATGGCTTTAACCCCGCTTCCCAAAGCTAAACGCAGAGCTATGTTTCCTCCGGCCCTGTGTCCTACGATGGTTCTGGGCTTGCATTTTTCCATAGCCAGGGCCGGGAACCCTAAAGCTGCTTCGTAATCGGGGATTGAGGTCCAGTGCAAGACCGCAACCTTGCGGCCTGAATTGGCGAGGAAGCGAGCCAATCGGTCCAGGGAAAAGGGCTCCCAAGGGTCCGGTATCAGGCAAAAATCTACTCCTTCCCCA
>JAPWUT010000079.1 GCA_028275425.1 Anaerolineae bacterium
CCTGAAGCGTATGTGGAATTGCTCACTGAGGAGATGCTTCCGGCCCTCGCCCGCTGGGCAGATGAGAGAGGGGTTGAAAGGGGGAAAATTTTCTGCGATGTCTTCTGCGATGAAGGAGCCTTTGATTTAGAGCAATCGGCCAGAGTGCTTAGGAGGGCCAAAGAACTTGGGTTTTCCCTTAAAATCCACAGTGACGAGTTCAAATCCCTTGGGGCGACCAGCCTGGCCGTAGAGCTTGGGGCGGCCTCCGCCGATCACTTGGCGGCCACTCCTCCCCAGGAGGCTTTGAAGCTTGCTTCATCCGATACCATTGGCGTAATCCTACCGGGGACTTCTTTCGGGCTTGGGCAATTGCATTTTGCCGATGGGAAAGGACTCATAGAGAAGGGGGTAGCGGTAGCCTTAGGGACTGATTTTAACCCAGGAACCTGCTGGTGCGAATCAATGCCATTCATGATGGCTCTGGCCTGCCGTTATTGTGGCCTTTACCCTTCGCAGGCCTTAACCGCTTCTACCCTAAACGCTGCTTATGCTCTGAAGCTTGGGGATAAAATCGGCTCCTTGCATAAAGGTAAGCAAGCCGATATTGCCATATGGGAAATCCCGGACTACCGTCACCTTGCTTATCGCTTTGGGACTATAAGAGCCAAGGCGGTCATTAAAAAGGGTAGAATGGTCTACCCGGTTTATCCAGATAGTACCCACGCCCCCGTGCACTCTTAATCCAAATCGGCTTTGAGGGATTGGGTTCAATTTTCTTCCTAAGCCTGAAGATGTAGTGCCGGATGAGAGCGGGGGTGTAATCCGGAGAAAGGAGGTCGGCTATCTTGTGAGGGCTGAGGATTTGGCGAGGATGACGGGCAAGGCATTCCAGGACAGCGAATTCCTTAGAGCTAAGTTTGACGAGGCGGCCGCCCAAGAAGAGCTCTCGGGTGGAAAAATTAATGAAAAGGAAGCCATCGGTGTAAATTTCAGCTTTGGGGAGAGGACTGATAGATGCTGTCCGTCGCAGGAGGGCTTTGGCCCTGGCAACCACTTCCTTTGGAGAGGCTGACTTGAAAACAGCGTCGTCGGCTAAGAGCTCAAGCGCTTTTATCTTATCCTCAACCTTGCCATGCTCTACTAAGGAGAGAACTCGGACCGGGACAATTTCCCTTATCCGCCTCACGAATTCCCACCTTTCCGGTTCCTCGTCCCAAGGCGGCAATTCCACTATCACCAGTTGGGGTTTCCAATTCCAGAAAAGGGGAGCTGCCTGGGGGAGGCTCTTAGCAAACTTCACCGAAAAGTGGTTGGAAGCCAGGAGCTCGCCTATGGAGGTAATGAGCGTTTCATCCGTGCCAACAAGCAAAACCTTCATAGCCTTTGCCTCGCAGGCAAAATGAGCGGAGGGGAACAACCTTGAAGCGGATTGCCCCTGTCTTTTTTATCCCTCTCCTTATGACCTTATGGCTCATAGCTTTCTTACCTTCCCAGAACAAAGCCTATTGGAAAGGCTCAATCCTTCACCCTACCTTCACGCCCACCCTTTCCCCAACCCCTACGTCTACTCCGACCCCTACTCTGACCCCAACCCCTTCCCCGAGTCCGACCCCTACCTTCACGCCTACTCCTACTCCAACCCCAGCCCCTACCCCTGACGGAATCCGGAGGGAAGCAGTGGTGCCAATCTTGCTTTACCATTACGTTTCTTCACCCCCTCCCGATGCAAACCTGGTCCGCCGAGAAATTAGCGTTTCTCCTCAGCAGTTTGAAGAACACTTAAGGTACTTCAAAGCCCACAACTACACCACCATCACCCTCAGGGACCTTGTTTACCACCTGACGATTGGGAAGCCTTTGCCTCCCAAACCTTTAATCATCACTTTTGACGACGGTTACGAGGACAATTACCAGAATGCTTTCCCCCTGCTCCGCAAATACGGCTTTGTAGCCACCTTCTTCGTGATTACCGATTTTATTGATGAAGGAAGGCCGGGTTACATGACCTGGGAGCAGATTGAAGAGATGGCCAGGTCGGGCATGGAGATTGGTTCACATAGCCGCAATCACGCGCCTTTGAGGGGCAAGCCCTTGGATTACTTGGTCTGGCAAATCTTGGGTTCCAGGCAGACTTTGGAAGCCCATGGGATTGAGCCCAGGTTCTTCTCCTACCCATTCGGTTTTTACGACGATGAAGTTGTAAAAGTGCTCCAATCGGCCCACTTCTGGGGCGCCGTGACTACTAAACCGGGCGTTGTCCAATCATCCGATGGCCTCTTTGCCCTCAAACGCATAAGGGTTAACGGCCGGGAGAGCTTGGAACAATTAGTTGCCAAACTCAGAGCTTATGGGCTAAAGCAATGATGGAGGTTCCAAAAGGCAAACTGAACGGCTTTATAAGCCAAGCCTCCAATTCACCGATGCGGGATAAGATGGCATTGACCAAAGGTGGGGCCGGCTCCATTTCCACCTGATAAGCTTCTTCGTCAAAATGAGGCGAAGCCAGCTTCGGCCGCAAGCCAAGCTTTTCCCTTATGAGGATTAAAGGCGCAGCTAAGGGGAAGATGAAGAAGTTGTTGTAGGTGATTTTAAGGACCCGGAAGCCTGCCTTTTGGAGAAGCTCCCGCAAGGTTCTGGCACTGTAGCGGCGCCGGTGGCGGTTAAGCTCATCGTTGTAGCTCCAAAGCCACTGGAAAGCAGGAGCGGTTATGATTATGAACCCACCGGGAGCGCACACTCTGTAGCATTCCTCAAGGACCAGTAAGTCATTGTCACAGTGCTCCAGGACGTCCAGCAGGGCGATGAGGTTGAATGTCCCGGAGGGGAAGGGGAGGGCCTCGGCTCGGCCCAAGGAGACGAGGTAACCCCTTTCCTTGGCGACTAAAAGAGGCTTTAGGTTGTTATCAACTCCTATTACTCGGCCGTAGCGAGCTAAGTGGTGGAACATGTTCCCGGCCCCGCTACCTACATCCAATACAAGCCCATCCCTTTCTTTAATTACCGGGTCAAGCACCGCAAATATAGCTCTGGTCCGGCTGGCGAACCACCAGTGCTTGTCCTCTTCCAGAAGCACTTCCATGGCCAGGCCTCTATCGGAAGATGCGGTCAAATTTCTCCTGGATTCCCGAAGGCACTTCCCATGCTCCTTCAGGGCAAAGCTCTACACAACAGTAGCAGGTTATGCACCGTTCCTCATCCACTACAGGGTAGGGGTTAAGAGTTATAGCCTGGGCCGGACAATTTAGCGCGCATTCTCCGCACTGAAGGCAAAGTTCTTCCCGCAGCACCGGCCGCACTCGGCCTATGGCTGTCAGGAGCATTGCTTGCTCTTGAGGGGAGGCGGCGAAAGTTGTGGGGAGTTTAAAGTCAGGGATTACTGAGAAGCTTCCCTCTATGTCTATCCCATCAATTTGGCCAAGGCCTCTGGAGGCAGTTTCCACCAGGTGGTGGACTCGCATTGGGTCAACGCCCATCATCCGGCAAGCGACTGCGTCCACCGCTACGCCGTCTTTTCCGGCTAAGATTTTGCCCAGAGGCCTGACTTGGCCATGCGTAGGGCCATTGCCTTCCATCACCCTTAAGGCGTCCATTACCACAAAGTTTGGAGGGCGAATGGCGTAGAGGTCGGCTAAGAGGGCGGCAAATTGCCGGCGAGTTGGGGCAGCCATGTGCAAGCGGGCTTTGGCCGTCCCCGCTACATAGCCATAGAGGTTCTTGACTGCTCCGGTAATGGTGGTGAAGACATGTGTTTTCATGACCGGGACATCAATGAGGAAATCGGCTTCTAAAATGGCTTTGGAGATGGGTGCTTTTACTCCTGGTGAAGGCAGGAAGACCTCAGTGACTTTTTCTGAGAGCCTCACGAAGCAGCCGTGGCTTGCTTCAACCAAGCCTGCTTTTTGGGCAGTGGCTTTGGAATCTTTTTCCACCCCGCCGGGGTTATCCCCCACCATAACTTTGGCCGCGCCTCGCTTGAGGCATTCCTTAACCAGGGCTGAAACTACGGCCGGGTGCGTAGTAGCTCCGTATTCAGGGGGCAGGCCGGCTACTATGTTCGGCTTTATGAGCACGTTTTTGCCTTCAACATCTACGCTGAAGTCGTCAAAAATCTGGGAGATTACCTTTTCCACTTCGGGGACATCGGCCTCATATATCCTTACCAAGCTCATTTTCCCTCCTCTGAGTTAGGGAATAAACGACAAGGCCGGCCAAAGCCAGCCTCGCTATTGATAGAACAAAAGAGCTTAAAAGCCAGGGGTTAGCCAAAAGGGCGACTTCCTCCCACGCGTGAGCCGGAATGAAGAAGGGGAAGATGAGCCAGAACAGGTAGCGAACCCTTTGGGGGCGTTCCTTCAAAGTCCCCAAGAGGTAAAGAAGAGGCATAGCATCGTAAATGTGGTGATTGCTCCAAGAAACAAGGGAAATAAGAGGAGCTATCGTCAGCCAGAATCCAGCTTCAATTAAAGGTTCGCTTGCCTTTAAGGTGCGCCAGAGGCCGAACCCAACCAGACTCGCTGAAGAAAGTGTAGCCATAAGGCCAACCGGAAGTAATCCAGGAAAAAGTCCGCGGTAAAGTTGAATGCCAGCATTCCAGAAGTTTACGCTCATCTCCTTACCCGCTAAAAAAAGCCAGAAGCCCCAAAAAGAGCCGTTAATGGGCGAATTGATTACGGAGTTAACATAAGTGTTGGCGTTAGAAACTATGAAGCGTATCCCTTCAACTCCCACCCCAAGCAAGGCCCAAATTCCGGCCAGAACCCAGCCAAGCACAAGGCCCAAAAGCACAGGCCGAGGTTTGCGCCGAAGCCATGGTATAACCCCTAAAACGAAAGGCTGCTTGAAGGCCGAAACTATACCAAACAGGAAGCCCCCTACTACTTCGCGCCTTTCGGCCAGTAACGCCAAGGCTATAGCCGTAAATGCTCCAAGGAAAATGTCCACATTGCCCAGTAAGAAAAGGTTCCAGATTATGGGCCACAAGGCTAAGAGGAGAGCTATGCGCCCAGCTGGGAGTGGAACTATGTGGGCGGCAAGCTTTATGGCTACAATCCAGAGGCCTAAGGCCAGCGCAAGCCATAGCACTAAAGCTAACTCCAAGGGGAGCTTAGCCAGAAGGCGCATCAGAGGCAGAAGTAGTGCTTGGTAAGGCAGATATTGGATTGTTTCATACGCCCAGGGTTGCCAAACAACCCCCACTTTTTTTGGCCAGTCAGGGTCGGTGAAGCTACCTCCGTGGTTTGCGAACCAACCGAGGAAGTAATGTTGGGCAAAATCTACTGCATTTCCGGGGAAAAGCAAGAGCAACCTTATGGTCGCTATGGCCTCGTTTAAAAGCAAAATAGCGATAGCCAACCCTAATGCTATGCACAGTCGGCGTGAAAATGGACATAAATTCATCGGCCTTGCCTTAGTTAAGGATAAGGGGGCGGGAGGAAGAGCCCGCCCCCTTCGCGGCTATTTACTCCCCTATGGCCAAAGCTGAAAGCATGAGGTTGCAGTGGCGGTTGGCCTGGTTGGGAAGATAGCCTTGCTCACCGAAGGAGAAGAACCCGATGAAGGGGGCATCGCCTATGGCTTCCTTAATCCTGGGGACGACTTCTCCTATGCGGTCGCCTATGGCTACTTTCCTCCCGGCGCAGTGGCTCAGGATGAGGGCTTCAACTTTGGCCATATCCTTCCGGGCCTCCCTGGCTATGTCCCCGACGTCCTGTATAAGCTTGTCCACGCTTGTTTGCATGAGGCGAACTTCGGTCCCTTCGGGCACTTCAGCGAAAGCGCCGATTGAACCATCGGGGTTGCCGGAGGCCAAATGCACAATCCTGTAGAAGCCAGCCTCTTCAATGCCAAACGGTGCCAGGAGGCTTGCCCCAAGCAGGTTCATCCCCGCCACTTCCTCCTGGCTCTTCCCGGTCCATTCCTTGTAGACTTCCAAGGCTGGCCGGCCATCCAGTTCGTAAATAGTTCGGCCTTTGGCCTTAGTGACTTTGGCCGATTTACCGGTTGGGGAATACCCACCGCCGAAAGCTACCCCTACTTTGCCTGTGTAGGAGAGAGCGGCTACGTTCACTCCTTTGGGGTAGATTTTGCTGTAGCCGAATACTTGCCACTTGCCTTCAATGGTGTTATCGGCTGCGCTCCCTCCTACGATGGGGACGGCGGGATAAGCTTCGGCTATTGCTTCTATTACCCTTTCCTCAATGCCTGGGGAAGCGGTCATCAGGAAGGCTTTGGGGGAGGGGAGCTTGGCGGTGGCCTTTTTGAGGGCTTTGAGGGCATTCTTGCGAGGATTCCTACCTGCTGGGGTCCAACCAGCTCCGGCCTCAATCCCTGAGATGAGCATTACCCCCAGGGCCCCATTGGGGCTGGAGATGAAACCGTCAGGGGTCAAAATGCCTGTAAACGAGGTTCCCCCCCACAGAGGAGTCCTCCCTATCCTCTTACGGGCGGATTTTATGACTTTAGCGGGGTCATAATCCACGGTTGAGAAGAGGATAGCGAGGGAGGGCTTCGTTGCCAGTTCGCCCAAGGCTTTATCAAAGGCCTGGGCTACAGCTTCCTCGGCGCTGGCCGCAGTGCTCCAAGCGACCACTGCTTTGGCCATCTCTGCCCTCCTTCCAAATTGGTTTGAGATAATTTTACTTCACCCTCGGATAAGCCGCAAATTCTTTGCTCGCTCAGGGTTGACAACTTTTAAGGTTTTGTGGAGGACACCCCCATACCCTCGCCATGGGGTCTTTGCCCCCTCTGGACCCCCCTTAGCCTACCCCCGTTGGCTTAGGGTTTGCCAGGGTTTTGGGTCCCACTCGTGGCGGGGTTGTTAATGCGGGCTACTCGCCCCTTCTTTTGAATTTGTGGGGGGACACCCCCCACGACCCCCCGCCATGGGGGCTTCGCCCCCCCTGGACCTCCCATTTGCCCACCCCCGTTGGCTTAGGGTTCGCCGGCGTTTTGGGTCCCACTCGTGGCGGAGTTGCTAATGTGAGCAACTCGCCCCCTTTTAAGGTTTTGTGGGGGGACACCCCCCACGCCCCCCGCCAGGGGGCTCCGCCCCCTGGACCCCCCGTTTTCCCACCCTCGTGGGCTTAGGGTTCGCCAGGGTTTTGGGGTTAACTTCCCCCTGGCCGAAGACCCCCGCCAAATTTTCCCCCTTCCCTCGCAGGGAAGGGGGTCAGGGGGTTAGGTCGGAAAGGCACACCCACAACCCCCCGCCATGGGGGCTCCGCCCCTCTGGACCCCCCTTAGCCTACCCCCGTTGGCTTAGGGTTTGCCAGGGTTTTGGGTCCCACTCGTGGCGGGGTTGTTAATGCGGGCTGCTCGCTCCCTCTTTTGGTTTTGTGGGGGGACACCCCCCACGACCCCCCGCCATGGGGGCTTCGCCCCCCTGGACCTCCCATTTGCCCACCCCCGTTGGCTTAGGGTTCGCCGGCGTTTTGGGTCCCACTCGTGGCGGGGTTGCTAATGCGGGCTGCTCGCCCCTTCTTTAGAATTTGTGGGGGCACATCCCCCAAGCCCCCTCCACCCCATTTTGCCCACCCTCGTAGGCTTTGAGTTCGCAGCGTTTTGGGGTTAACCTCTCGTGGCGGGGTTATAGGGGGTTGATAACTCGCCGAGGGGCAAGGTTCCCTGGCCTTCGCTCACTGTTGGAGCTCCCACAGGCGCCGGTAGAGGCCGCCCCGGGCCAGCAGTTCCGCGTGCGTCCCCCGTTCCACGATGCGACCCCCGTCCAGCACCAGGATTTCGTCCATCCCCTCCATCCCCACCAGACGGTGGCTG
>JAPWUT010000080.1 GCA_028275425.1 Anaerolineae bacterium
CAGCTCCTTAACGAGGCGATACAGGCCTTCCGGGTAATATTCTCCCCAATCCGGCGGACCCTTCTCCCCACCGGGGGAAGGGAAGCGTTTGGCAAATAGCTCCCCAGGCCTGCTTAAGTCAAAGGCCACCAGGTCCCGAACGTAGTAATTTATCCCCGAGTAATCAACGGTATCGGCAAGCTTATCAATCACTTCTCCTCTTCCCAGGGGGAAAGCCAGTTTCCCCTCGGTCACGGCTTTGAGGAAGACCCGGTTGAAGAGAAAGTCCAGGAGCTTAGCCAAGAGCCTGTCAAGTGGGAAAGAGGGGCGAGCGGGGTCAAATATGCGCATGTTGTAAGCCAGGCCGACGGATGCTTCGGGCTGGAGGCGGTGGATGGCGTGGTAGGCGGCGGCGTGGGCCTCGGCCATGTTCCTGAGGACTTTGAAGGCTAAGGCGAAGTCTTTCTTCTGAGGGGGCCAGAAGGCAACCATATAGCCTTCGTAAGCGTAGACATTGGGTTCATTGATAGTGCACCACAAGTCGCACAAATCTCCGATGGCCTCCACGACTTTGGTGACGAACCGTTCAAACAAGGGGATTACCTGGCGGTTTTCCCATCCGCCTTTGGCTACCAGCCAGCGGGGGTTAGTGAAGTGGTGGAGGGTAACCATAGGCTTGAGGCCGTTCTGGCGCATAAATTCCAGGATTTGGCGGTAGCGTGCGAGGGCCTCTTCATTCCAAACCCCTTCCTGAGGTTCTATACGGCTCCATTCTACCGAGAGGCGGTGGGCATTTTGGCCCATCTTAGCTGCCGTAGCGAGGTCCGCTTCTGCCCTGTTCCACCAATCGCAGGCAGCGCCGGAAGTGGAGCCATCTTTTATGTGTCCTGGGACTTTCTCCCACTCCCACCAATCGTTGTTCTCGTTGAACCCTTCAACTTGATGGGCACTTGTAGCAGTTCCCCAAAGGAAACCGGGAGGGAAAGCGTACATAGTTTTCCTCCTCAGTGTGTTTGGCCAAAGCAATTATACGGGGAAAGGGGGAATAAAGCAATTTGTGGAGGAAGCTTTTTCACGCCGACCTTAATTAAAGCGGGGGTGGAGGGGGCTTGCGCCCCATCCCAGGGGGTTTGGGGGCTGTGCCCCCAGAAGCTAAAAATAGGGGACGAGTTGCCCACATTAGCAACACGGCCGCGAGTGGGACCCAAAACGCTGGCAAACCCTAAGCCAACGGGGGGTAGGAAAAGGGGGGTCCAGGGGGCGCAGCCCCCTGGCAGGGGGTCTGGGGGATGTGCCCCCAGAAACCAAAATTAGGGAACGGATGGCCTGCTTTTGCAGCCCCGCCACGAGTGGGACCCAAAACGCTGGCAGACCCTCAGCCTACGGGGGTGGGAAAACTGGGGGGCCAGGTGGCAAAAGCCCCTCGGCGGTGCCTTTTGCTCTTTCTCGCCCTCCTATGTTATAATTACCCCCAAAGGAAAAAGCCGGAGGAGAGGATGGAACTTAGGGATTACATAAGGGTCATAAGGAGGCGAGGGTGGATAATCCTGGTCCTTATGCTCCTTACCTCTATAAGCGCCTTCGCCTTCAGCAAATGGCAAATCCCAGAATACAAAGGCTACGTCACCATCCAATTCAGGGCAGCAAGGGCCGACTGGGGCTTAACCAATGCCGCTAAAACCCTCCTACCAAGCTACCGCAACTTTATCGCCAATGAAAAAACGGCCCAGAGAACTATTGAAAGGCTTAATCTGGACTACACCCCTCAGCAGCTCTTGAGCAAAATCGCTACCAAAGCCGATGAGGCCGATTTCACCTTGAGGCTTGAAGTAAGAGATTACGATGGCCCCCTCGCCCAACGCATAGCCCAAACCATGGCCGAAATCTTCGTGGAAGACCAGACTGAATGGAACCAGCGCCAGGACAAGCAGGACCGAGTAGAAGCCTTCATCCTAAACAGTGCCCGCTATTCCCTCTATAGGCCGCAAACTAAAATGAACGTCTTGGCTGGCGCTGTTTTCGGAGCCTTGCTGGGTGTGCTCATCATATTCCTCCTGGAATGGTTGGAGGCCGATATCCTCTGGGCTGGGGAAGATGTGGAAAGACGCCTCGGTTTGCCCGTTCTGGGAACTATCCCCACATACTCCACAGAAGCCAGCCCCTCCTTTTGGAAGATAAAATTGCGAAGGTGAAAGGAAATGAAGAAGAACATTTCGCCCGACCTTGTCACAATCCATCACCCCCGTTCACCAATAGCCGAAGCCTACCGAATATTAAGGACCAACTTAGAGTTTTCCAGCCTTGATAGGCCTTTGCGCCTCCTCTTGGTGACCTCCCCTGGAGCCGAGGAGGGCAAAAGCACAGTCTTAGCCAACCTCGGTGTAGTCATAGCTCAAGCCGGGAAGAAAGTAATCCTGGCCGATTGCGACTTGCGTCGCCCATCCCTCCACGAACTATTCGGCCTTCCGGGAAACATGGGCCTCACCAACATGATTGTGGATGAGGAAGCACTGAAGAAGCCCCCACTCCTGGAAACCGGAGTGGAAAACCTCTGGCTATTGCCAAGCGGTCCCCTCCCCCCTAACCCGGCCGAAGTCTTAGCCTCCCGCCGGATGGGAGAAGTGCTCAAGCGGCTATCTTCTGAAGCCGACATGGTCCTTCTGGATGCTCCTCCCGTGGTTTCTGTCACCGATGCCCTTATCCTGGCCTCCAAATCGGATGGAGTAATTTTGGTGATAAGGGCCGGCCGCACAAGGAAAGAAATGGCCCTAAGGGCCAAGGAGCTTTTGGAAAAAGTGAACGCCCGTATCTTGGGCAGCGTCCTCACCGATGCTCAACTGGACATGAGGCTTCAGAGATATTATGGCTCGTGAGGGGTTTGTGGACCTTCACAACCACATATTGCCCGGAATTGACGATGGCCCTCAAGATTGGGAAGAATCAATCCGAATGGCTAAGGTGGCTCAGGAGGAGGGGATTATCGCGGTAGCTGCTACCCCTCACAACATCGGCTTCGGCCGAGAAGTAAACCAGGACCTTGTCCTTTCCCTGGTAGGCGAGCTTAGGGCCAGGCTCCGAAGAGAGGGGATAGAGCTGGAAGTTTTCCCTGGCATAGAAGTAATGGTCATGCCGGAAGTTTTCCTTTTCCTGGAGGAGGGGAAGGCCTTTACCCTCAACGGAAGCAAATACATCCTGGTGGAATTGCCTTACACCTTCTACCCCGTATACTCGGAATACGTCCTTTTCAAGCTCATGGAGCGGGGCTATAGGCCTATCCTGGCACACCCTGAGCGCTACGTTTACTTCCAAAATCGTCCTGAGCTACTCAAACCCTTGGTAGAAAGCGGCCTATTGCTCCAAGTGACCTCCGGAAGCATAACAGGGGAGCTTGGGGGTAAGGCCAGGGAATTCTCCCGCCACCTCCTCCAGGAAGGGTTAGTTCACATAATCGCTACCGATGCCCACTCCGCAAAATGGAGGAAGCCGGCAATGCGGGAGGCCGTTGAAGAGGCAGCCCAAATCGTCGGTTGGGATAAGGCCTTAGCGATGGCCTCCCACAACCCTAAATCCATACTTGAAGGAAAGGAGGTGAGAGAGGTATGGGGTCCGTCTTGAAGTGGCGCCGACGCAAGATAGCTCGCCACAAGTATAAGAAGCGCCTGAAGAAGACCCGCTGGCAGCGCCGAATGCAGAAGATAGGAGGATAAAGCGATGAAAGCCCTCGTCCTAAGCGGAGGTAAAGGGACAAGGCTCCGCCCCATAACTTACACCAGTGCTAAGCAGCTGGTGCCGGTGGCCAATCGCCCTGTCTTGTTCCGGGTCCTGGATACGATAACTGCTGCCGGCATCAGGGACATAGGCATAGTCGTGGGGGATACGGCTGAGGAGGTAATGAAAGCCGTAGGGGACGGCTCAGCTTGGGGGGCGAATATCACTTACATAAGGCAAGAAGCTCCGCTTGGGCTGGCTCATGCGGTCAAAATCTCCAAGGACTATCTGGGCGATAGCCCCTTCGTCATGTTCTTGGGAGATAACGTGATTCAAGGGGGGATAAAGCACCTGGTGGAAGAATTCAGCCGGGGTGATTGGAACGCCCAGATAGTCCTTAAAGAAGTTGATGACCCTTCCCAGTTCGGCGTGGCCGAGCTCAAAGACGGGAGGGTCATAAGGCTCGTGGAGAAGCCTAAAGAACCCCTTTCAAACCTGGCCCTCGTCGGCATATACATGTTTGACCACCACATATTTGAGGCCGTAGAAGCTATAAAGCCATCCTGGCGGGGCGAGCTGGAAATAACCGATGCTATCCAGTACTTGATAGAGAAGGGCTACAAGGTCTACCCCTACATCCACAGAGGCTGGTGGATAGACACCGGCAAGATGGAGGACCTTTTAGAGGCCAACCGATTGCTCTTGGACGAGATTAACACCTCTGTGGAAGGGAAAATAGACGGGGATTCCTCGGTCACCGGAAGGGTAGTGATTGAAAGCGGAGCCGAAATCGTGAACAGCACCATAAGGGGGCCTGTGGCTATCGGCAAAAACACCCGCATTGAAAATGCCTACATCGGCCCCTATACCTCCATCTACCACGACTGCCTTATCCGTAACTGCGAAATTGAGCATTGCATCGTGATGGAAGGGACTAAGATAGAAGACATACCCTTCCGGCTGGAAGACAGCCTCATCGGAAGGCATGTGGAAATAAAGGCCACCGCCGCTAAACCCAAAGCTTATCGGATGATGTTGGGGGACCATAGCAAGGTGAGCTTGATCAGGGAGAACGTTTAATGAAGCGCTCCGGAATTTTGTGGCTCTTTTTGCTCCTGGGGCTTTCCGTGCTGGTCCTGCTATGCTGCTTGGGGACCTTGGTAGTGCTCACAGGCGGCCGGATGGATATGGTGAAGGCCTCAGCTTTCCCTTCGGATGGGGTGGCCTTGGTAGAGATAAATGGAGTGATAGCTTCCAATCCGCAGTCTTACCCTTTGGCCCTTACCGGCCAAGCCTTGATAGAAACCTTGCGTCGGGCGGATAAGGACCCGCAAGTTAGGGCTATTTTGCTCTACATTGACAGCCCCGGCGGAGACGTGGTAGCCAGCGATGAGGTCTACAAGGCTCTTAAAAGCCTTGAAAAACCCGTCGTCGCTTACTTTGGGGAAATAGCGGCCTCAGGAGCTTATTACATTGCCTGCGGAGCTGATAAAATTGTAGCTCACCCTGCCTCTCTGACCGGCTCCATAGGGGTAATTGTGGAGATGCCTAATGCCCAGAAGCTGATGGATAAGCTCGGGGTGGAAATGGTGGTGATAAAGAGTGGGCCTCACAAGGATGAAGGCAGCTTCTACCGCGGCCTTACCGAGGAGGAGAAGGCTTACTGGCAAGCACTTGTGGAAAAAGTGCATCAGATGTTCGTAGAAGTTGTGGCCAAGGAGCGTGGCCTCCCTGAGGAAAAGGTGAAATCCATAGCCGATGGCCGAGTTTTCTTGGGGGAAGAAGCCTTCAGGCTGGGGCTTGTGGATGAATTGGGGAACTTTGATGATGCCCTCAAGCTTGCCGGCGAACTGGGAGGGATTAAAGGTCAGCCCCGCCTGATACGCTACCGGGCTATTCCGGGACTTTTGGAAAGCTTGCTCGGTGGCTTGAAGGGCCTTTTGGGCCTGAATTTATACCCACGGCTAATGTTCAAGTTTGCGCCATAGAGTGAGAAATGAAGGACAATCCCACAGTAGTAGTGGTCGGGGCAGCAGCTTTAGATACTAAGGGGATGGCCAGCTCAACCCCAATCTATGGGATAGCTGTCCCCGGAAAGATAAAGGTAAGCCCCGGCGGAGTAGCCAGGAACATAGCTGAGAACCTCGCTCGCCTTGGAGTCCACTCAATCTTGCTCACTGTGATAGGTAGCGACCACGCCGGAAAGCAGATTGTAGAACAAGCCAAGGAGAGCGGGATTGATATTTCCCGCGTGGAAATAATCAAGGGGGAACGCACTGCTTCTTACATGGCTATCCTGGACCAAGACGGAGCACCTCTGGCTTCGGTTTACGACATGAAGATAATGGAGCATCTCACACCCCAATACATCCGGAGGAACCGTCGCCTCATAGCCAAAGCCGATATGGTCATAATTGATGCCAATGTCCCTCCAGAAAGCATAGAGGAAATCCTCGCCATAACCTCAAAGCATTCCATTCCTGTTTGCGCCGACCCCACTTCCTCGGATTTGGCGGGGAGGCTGATTCCTTTCCTCAGCGATTTGTACCTTGTAACGCCTAACGAGGCGGAGGCGGAAATCCTATCAGGTAAGAGGGTGGAGGGGAGGGAAAGCGCCATTTTGGCGGCCAAGGAGCTGGTAGCACGCGGGGTAAAAATCGCCGTCATAACCATGGCTGAGATGGGTGTAAGCTATGCGACCGCTTCGGCCAGTGGGCATGTTCCGGCGATAAAGGTAGATGTTGTAGACTTTACAGGTGCTGGTGATGCTCTCACCGCCGGGACGGCCTTCGGGCTTCTGAGCGATTTCCCCATTGATGAGGCTATACGTATAGGGGTAGCGGCGGCCACACTCACCCTCCGCTGCGAGGAGACCGTTTGCCCCGATATCTCCTTGGAGAAAGTTTATGAAGGCCTCATCATTTGAGGTCCTGATTTCCCCAGAGGCAGCAGCAAGCCCCTTGCCCAAGGTAGCTCTGGAATCGGTAGTGATTGCCTTTGGTTTGCCATACCCCCACAACTTAGAGGTAGCTTTGGGGATGGAAGAGGCTGTACGGAAAGAAGGGGCCATTCCCCTTACGATGGCCGTAATCGGCGGTAAGGTTAAGGCTGGGCTGAGCGAGGAGGAGATAGAATTCCTGGCACAAGCTAAGGGGATTTGGAAAGTTTCAAGGCGCGAAATCCCCCTTGTGGCAGCCTTGGGGCGAAGTGGAGCCACTACCGTCTCTGGGACGGTGTTCTTGGCCGAGAAAATAGGCGTAAAGGTTGTCGCCACCGGTGGGATTGGCGGTGTTCACCGGGGTTATGCTTTTGATATCTCTGCCGACCTCCCCACCATAGCTGAGACTCCGGTGGTCGTGGTCTGCTCTGGGGCTAAATCCATCCTGGATTTGGAAGCGACTTTGGAGTGGCTTGAGACCTGGGGAGTTCCGGTGATAGGGCTTGGGACAGAGGAATTTCCAGCTTTTTACACTGCTGGCTCGGGCCTGCCATTGGAATACTCCGTTTCCTCGGTGGAAGAAGCGGCCATGCTTTTGAAAGCCCACTGGGCCATGCGCCCCGGTTGCGGGGCCATTGTAGCCGTCCCTGTCCCTGAAGGGAAGGGGATGGACAGAGCAGAAGTTGAAGAGATGGTTGAGAAGGCTCAGAAGGAAGCCGAAGAGAAGGGTATAAAAGGCAAAGGATTGACCCCTTTTCTCCTCAAGCGCTTGGTGGAACTGAGCGGAGGCAAGGCTTTGGAAGCCAACAAAGCCTTGCTTCTAAACAACGCCAAAGTAGCAGCACAATTGGCCAAAGCTTTGCAGCCAAGTAGAGCGTAGCGCCGTTACGCCCCTACATTACAACGGGGGTAGATGGGGCTTTGACCCCTGGCATGGGATGTAGGGGATGTGCCTTTCTGACCTAACCCCATGACCCC
>JAPWUT010000082.1 GCA_028275425.1 Anaerolineae bacterium
GCCCCCGCCAGAGGGGCTTTGCCCCCTGGACCCCCCGATTGCCCACCCTCGTTAGCTGAGGGTTTGCCGGCGTTTTGGGCCCCACCCGTGGGCGGGGTGACAGTTCAAATGAGGATTGCTTGGTTGTTTGTGGCCAGGAAGGCTTATCGGCGCTTCCGGAGGTATAGCCCGGCTGCCAAGACAAGCAATCCTAAGAGGATAAACCATCCTATCACTATGTTTCCACCTACAGGTTCCCCCGTCTCAGGGAGCAGAGGGGCCGGCGTGGGAGTTGGGGCAGGGAAGCGGCCTTCCGATGTCCCTCCGTTATAGCGCACTACGGCTATGTTGGTAATGGCTGTGCCGGGAGGAGTATCGGTGCGAACCTGGGCCTCTATCGTGACTGTAACGCATTCCCCAGGAGCCAAAGTGCCGATGCGAACGGTTACCGTTGGCCCACGGATTGAGGGGATGCCGGCAGTGGTCCGCAAGCTCAGAATCGCTAAAAAGTCCGGCAAGGTGTCTTCCATAACAACGCTGGTGGCCATCGCCGCACCGCGGTTGCAAATGACAATGGTTATCTGAACTCGGTCACCAGGATTCACCGTTCCCGGCACCACTTGCTTCTCCACGACGATTTTCGGCGCCGGTGTGGCAGTAGCAGTCGGAGTCCGGGTAACGGTAGGGGTGAAGGTCGGACGTGGGGTTGGGGTAAAGGTTGGGGTTTTCGTAGGTAATGGAGTGGGTGTAGGAGGCGGAGGAGGTGGAGGGGTTGGAGTAGGAGGAGGCAGAGTTGGAGTGGGTGGCATGGGGGTGAAGGTCGGCGTGAATCCGGCTAAGGTAGGCTGTGTGGGCCGAGCCATCATCCCAGCAATCATTATTACTGCTACCAGCATGATGAAGATGGATAAATGATTACGGCGCATTTTCTCCTCCTTCTGCCAGCGGGACGGTGAACGTGAATGTGCTGCCTTCCCCTTCTTTTGTATTGACGAATATCTTGCCTCCGTGGGCTTCAACCAGGTTCTTGACCATAACCAATCCCAGCCCGGTGCCTCTTTCGGCCCTGGCGTTTGAAGCTCGGAAGAATTTGGTGAAAAGGCGGGGAATTTCGCTTTCGGGAATGCCAATCCCCTTATCCTTAACCTCTACGAAAGCGAATCCATCCTTCTGGCTTACGTTGACTTGGACAGGTCCGCCGGGGTTGGAGTATTTAACCGCGTTGTCCAGGAGGTTAACCAGAATTTGCACTATCGCTCGGCGGTCGGCCATTACCGTTACATTTGCACCGTGGACTGAGAATTGGATGCCCTTATCTTTGGCTTTCAGCTCTACTACTTTCCAAGCTTCGGAAATAGCATCGGCTAAGGAGATGGGGCGAGGTTGGATGGAAATTCGCCCTGCTTCAATTTTCGTTACTTCCAAGAAGTCGTTGACCAGTTGAGCGACGTAGTCTGCCAACCGGTCAATCTGCAGGGCTACTTCATCTTTCAAATCTTTGGGAGATTTTCGGAGAAGGTAGGCGTACCCTTTGATTGCCGTTAGCGGGTTGCGGATTTCATGGGCGAGGAAGGAGATAGTATCGGCGCGAGTCTTTTCCAGTTCGCGCATTTGGGTGATATCGGCAAAACGGGCTACCAAACCCAAGGGTTGTCCTTGGTCAGAAAGCACACGGCTAAGGGTAACTACCCAGTAGTTTGGCCGGCCTTCTGGGGAAGTCTGGATTTCTTTCTGCCACGAGTGAATTTTCCCCCTCATTAAACTTGCCAGCAACGGGTCCCCCAGGGCAACAACCCCCAGTTTGGCCATTAAGAGGCGGAAATCCTTGCCCAGCCACTCTCCGGACCGGATTCCCAACCGTTCCATGGCTCGGTTGCAGAAATAAATTCGGTTCATGAGGTCGCAGGCTACAATTCCGTCGGAGATGCTGTCACCAGTTGTGGAAAGAATGGACAGTTGATAGGTGAGGCGGTTCTGGATGTCCAGCAAGGTTTGCAATCGTCCTACTTCTCCCCTCAATACCCCTTTCTCCTCGGCATAGGCAGGCACCCTGGTCATTGCAATCAATGCCTCCAGCAGAGCATTATCGTCGGGATACACCAGGTTATCTTTTGACCAGAAGATGACCAACCATTTTCGGAAGAATGATAGGTAATCTTCTGGCCTCCTGACTATTGGCACAGCCTGGATGGAAACGATGCCAGATTTTTGGAGCCACTCGGCCAGACCTGCCTTTCGCCACCAGTCCAAAGAGGAGAGGTCTCGCTCCCTTCCACGAAAACGGGTGGGGGTGTTTTCCGGCAGCCCTTGCTTTGCTTTCAGCCTGTATGCTACCCGGCCTGTTTGCTCTATCAGAGCAATCCCTGCGGGTTCTAACAGACTTTGCACTGCGGAGAACAGTTGCTCTTCAGAGATAGTTGCCGTTTCCTGGATGCGCAGGTAAAGGAGTTGGGGTAGCCTTTTCAGTTGAGCCGAGACGAGGTTTTCCATTTCTTGTGACTCTACATAAGCAATGCCCAGGAAGACCAACCATCCGCCGATGATTATAGATAGCGGCGGTAGGTAGAGGCCAATGCTAAAGAAGAGGAAGGAAAGCAATAGGAGGCCGATGGAGAAGATTACCAAGGCTGGTATCCGCCGGGACGAGAACCAGCTGCCCAGTAACCATCCCCAAAGGCCCAGGGCTGGGATTAGGAAGATTGGGTGATGGGTGAGCTTAATTGGCTGGATGAAATAACCGTGCAGCAGGGTGAGTGTGGCTTGGGCCAGCACCATGATGCCGGGCATTGGCTCCGCTTGGATAGTAAAGGGCACAGTGTGTTGGTCAGCCAGGCCGCTGGCGGTAACACCGACCAGCACGATTTTGCCGGCTACCGCTTCCTCTGGGATAAGGCCGTTTAAAACGTCCACGTAGGAGTAGACAGGGATTGAATCCGGCGGAACGAAGTTTATTAGCATTCGCCCTTTGGTATCCACAGGGATTTCTGTGGCGTTCAACGGGCGGGCAGCTTGGGCCAAGAGCAAACTCAAGGCCGGATAGCGGCCAATCGCTAAGGGCATGGAATGCACGACTCCATGGGCAGCGAGGGAGAGGTAAGTATGGCCCAGTCCGGCAGCGGCTTTGGCCAAAGGCGTAACTGGCTCAAGATACATAATCTCTTTCTCCCTGTATTCCCGAACGACGGCCAGGTAGACGTTCCCGGCGGCCTTCATAGCCTCAGCGAAGGCTTCATCCTCCGGCGAAGCTTCGCTGAAAATCAGGTCAAAGGCTATTAACCGAGCACCCATCCGATGCAATTGCTCTACCAGGTGGGCGTGAGTATTGCGGGGCCATGGAAAACGTCCCAGAACGTCCAGACTTTTCTGGTCAATCCCCACAATTACCACATCTCCTGATGGTGGCACAGGCCGGGTCAGGAGCAGCAAATCATAAAAAAATTCCTCCGGCCTTTGGAGGACCCCCAGCCAGAGTAGGAGGACCACCAGTAGGCCGGAGGCTAAGCCTATGAGGATGTGACGGCGCGTTGCAGGGGTAATCTTCAACATGAGCTACTTGCGAACTAAGTTGAATGTGGATGTTAGAGTATTGCCGGCAGCATCGGTGACCGTTACCGTAATCTCGTTCGGTCCTGGATTCAACGGGATTTCTATGCTGAAGAGCCCTTGGTTGTCCGCTTCTGTCTGCTGAGAGCCGACTTGGACAATGGCTCTTGGTTCGGTACGCCCGCGCAGAGTGACGGAAGCCTCAGTCACTTCGCTCGTCATTGGTTCCAGAATTTCCAAAGATGGAGGCGTGGCATCGTAGGTGAAGGGGACCGGAGGAGCTACCGAAACCAGACCATCGGGGCCAACAGCTTTCAGTTCCAGATAGTATGTCCCTTCTGCGGGGAATGTCACCTTGATACTGAAGTGCCCCTGCTCGTCAGCTTGTCCCCTGGCAATTTCCTTCCCGTTGGCCAAGAGGACCATAACAGTTCCGGGGGGAGCGTTCCCTTCCACCGTGAAGGCCGATAGAGCGGTGATTGTTGCCTCCCAAGCCTTTAGTTTCTCTGCCATATTGATTTGGATACTAACTTGTGGGCGGACCCGGAGGGGCTGACCAGCGATGGCATCCACCTCGTAACCCGCCGGGACATCCACTGCCTGGTCGCCCATCTGGACGTGCACCAGGCCTTCATCGGTGGCCAAATAGGTGTGGCCCTCGGTGATAGCATGGAGGCGGAAAACTGTCCCGCGCACGCCGGCGATAATTAAGGGGGTTTCCGTCTCAAAAGTGGGGATGGATTCCAGGGCCCGCTGGACCCGATGTAGCGTTTTCCCCAACCAGACTTTTATCCGGATGACCCATCCGGAGGGGTCTTTTCGGAGTTCAAGCAGGCTCAAATCGGTGCCCGGTTGCAACTCGGTAAGGCTGCCGGATGGGTAAATTATTACAGCTTGCCCGTTGGCATCGGTGCGGACGCGGTCACCTGGAGCAAGCTTTACCGTCTGCCCCTTGGTTAGAGTCCGTTCACTGCTCTGGGTTAGGGTAAGGAAAACTGGGCGGGTCTGCCAAACAATGGCCTGTCCTTCCTTGACCTCAAGGGTTGCTGTGATGGCAGGGCGTGGGGTTAAAAGCCAGCTGCCTACTAAGGCCAAAAGTATGGTCAGAGTTATTGCTGCCCATGCCCAGCCTTTGGCCGGCAGGAGCCATACTTTCTTTCGGGAGATTGCCGCGTGGGTTAAAGTGGCGATTAATCGGGCTTGGAATCCGGGCCGTAGATGTACCGGCTCCGCAGCCAGCAGGGAAAGCAAGCGTTCTACGGTCTTTTCATTCTTCTCTGCAGCCATGTCCTCACCTCACTTTATGCTTAATATGTTGGCCATCGCACGTTTGGCCCGTGTTAGGGTAGATTCTACGCTTTTCTGGCTTTGCCCTGTAATTTCCATAATCTCGTTGATGGTAAGCCCTTCTATGTAACGTAAGACAAGCACAGTGCGATAGTGGTCGGGCAAGCGTTCCAGCGCGGCCCATATCCTTTCTCGCAATTCCGCTTTTTCCAGCAGCACTTCTGGAGAATCCAGGTCGGAAGGGTCAATTTCCAGAGGTGGTAAAGGCTCTTCCTTTCGGCGCCTTTTCCGGCGGTGGTAATCTGCAACCTTGTGGGCAGCAATGCTGTAGAGCCATGTGGAGACGCGGGCGCTACCTTGGAAGCGGTGTGCTGATTTGATAGCGGCCAGAAAAGTTTCCTGGACGATGTCCTCTGCATCTTCTTCTCTCCCACCCACTTGGTGGTAAACAAAGCGATAGATTCTTTCGGCGTAAGTCCGGACCAACTCAGCGATGGCCTTTTCATCTCCTTGCTGGATAGCTTGCACCTTTTCTGCATTGATTTCTCTATATTGTTTGTCGCTTGCTTCCCCCATTTCCTGCGTCCCTGGGTAACGTTTTTGGAGCAATTATACTATTCAGCCAGTCTGCGGGCAAAATCACAACTTATGCCGACCAAAGTTAGGCTTAAAAGGGGGGCAAGTTGCCAGCTCTTGCACACCTGCCCACAAGTGGGGCCCAAAACGCCGGCAAACCCAAAGCCCACGAGGGTGGGTAAACGGGGTCCAGGGGGGCGAAGCCCCCATGGCGGGGGGTTGTGGGGGTGTCCCCCAAAAATTTAAAAGAGGGAGCGAGTTGCCCACATTAGCAACCCCGCCACGAGTGGGACCCAAAACGCTGGCAAGCCCTAAGCCAACGGGGGTGGGCAAACGGGGGGCCAGGGGGCGAAGCCCCCTCCGCAAAGTTGGGCTGCCTCGACCAGACCGCTATTGCTACAATGGCTCTTTTATGCTATACTCTTTCCCCGGAGGAAAAGCTATGAAAGCTAAAGGCTTGCAGTTTGTGACCATTTTAACTTTCCTTTTGGCCGGCTGCTTCCCCAAGCCTGCCCCATCGGGCAGGGTCCAGGTTATGGCTACAAACTCCATAATCGGGGATGTGGTTAAAGAAGTGGGGAAAGAAGCTATCAACCTTAGCGTTCTCTTACCCCCCGGAGCCGACCCCCATTCCTACGAGCCATCTCCTCAAGATTTGGTCAAAGCTTCTCAAGCTCGCATCATCTTCATCAACGGAGCAGGATTAGAAGAGGCTTTCCTCAAGCGCCTTTTGGAAAACGCCTCCCCTAATGCCCACATCGTGGACCTTTCGGAAGGGATAGAGTTATTGCCTTTTGAGGGCGAAGAGCCTGGCGAACACCACGCCGAACACGAGGTAGACCCTCACATTTGGCTTGACCCCATCAACGTTATCACCTGGACCAACCATATCGCTTCGGCCTTGGGAGAAGTTGACCCCCAGAACGCCAACTTTTACCGGAGGAATGCCGAGGATTACGCCAAGAAGCTCCAGGCACTTGATGCTTGGATTAAGGAGATGGTGGATAAAATACCACCGGAGCGTCGTAAGCTCATTGTAGACCACATGGCTTTGGGCTATTTTGCCAAAAGGTACGGCTTCAAGCAGATAGGAGCTATCACCCCGAGCGTCACCACTCTGGCCGAGCCTTCAGCTCAGGAGATTGCCAGGCTAATGGAGCTTATACGGAAAGAAAAGGTGCCGGCCATCTTCGTAAGCGCTTCCGCTAATCCCAAAGCGGCCGAGCGCATAGCCCAAGATACGGGAGTAAAAGTGGTAACCCTCTACATGGGCTCCCTTTCCGGGCCTGGAGGGCCGGCTTCGTCTTACCTTGAGCTAATGCGCTACAACGTTTCGGCCATAACGGAGGCACTGAAATGATGCCCTTTGCTTGTAAGGGCTTGGAGCACAGGACCGGCTTGCCGGTTTTGGAAGTGCACGGGGTCACGGTCCGCTACGATGGGGTAACGGCTTTGGAGGGGATAACTTTTTCCCTCCAGAAAGGCGATTTCGTGGCTTTAGTGGGGCCGAACGGCGCCGGCAAAAGCACGCTTTTCAAAGCCATAGCGGGGCTGATTAAGCCGCAAGAGGGGGAAATAAAAGTTTATGGTTACGAACCTGGTGGCCACATTTGCATAGCCTACATCCCGCAGCGGAGCGAAGTGGACTGGAATTTCCCGGCCACGGTAGCTGATGTAGTGATGATGGGGCGGATTGCCAAGCTTGGCCCCCTCCTCTGGCCCCGCAAAAAGGATTGGGAAGTGGTCTACAAAGCCTTGAAAGTGGTAGGCCTTGAGGAAATGGCCAACCGTCCGATAAGGGAGCTATCAGGTGGGCAGCAGCAGAAGGCCTTCATCGCCAGGGCTTTGGCTCAGGAAGCGGAGCTTATGCTCCTGGACGAGCCTTTCAATGGGATTGATGCCCCTTCTCAGGCGGAAATACTCCAAATCCTGAAGGAGTTGCACCACAGGGAAGTCACAATCATGCTTTCCACCCACGATTTGGAAATGGCTTCCCAGCACTTTGACCTCGTGATGCTTTTGAACCGCCGGCTTCTTGGCTTTGGTTGCCCGGAGATGGTCTTTACCCCGCAACTTCTGAGGCAAGCCTATGGTGGACACATCCAGTT
>JAPWUT010000164.1 GCA_028275425.1 Anaerolineae bacterium
GGGCGTGGTTGCCAATGTGGACAACTCGCCCCCTCTTTTAAATTCGTGGGGGCACATCCCCCAAGCCCCCTGCCATGGGGGCTTCGCCCCCCTGGACCCCCCTTCCCCACCCCCGTGGGCTTAGGGTTCGTCAGGGTTTGGGGTCCCACTCGGGGCGTGGTTGCTGATGTGGACAACTCGCCCCCCTTTTGGTTTCGTGGGGGGACACCCCCCACAGCTCCCCGCCAGGGGGCGCAGCCCCCTGGACCCCCCTTCCCCACCCCCGTGGGCTTAGGGTTCGTCAGGGTTTGGGGTCCCACTCGTGGCGGGGTTGCTTGGGTTGGCTACTCGCCCCCTTTTGAAGTTGTGGGGGACACCCCCCACAACCCCCTGCCTGGGGGCTTCGCCACCTGGACCATCCTTTCCCACCCCGTAGGCTGAGGGTTTGCCGGCGTTTTGGGGTCCCACTCATGAGTGGGGTTGTTTAAGCGAGTTACCTTTCGCTTCGGCTGAAGTCAAGGAAGCTTTGGAGGATTAAAGCTGCCGAGACAGCATCCACCCGCTTGCGAATTTTCCGGCCTTTGTAGCCAGCTTCGTGGAGGATGGTTTGGGCTTGGAGTGTAGAGAGGCGCTCATCCCATAGCACTATTTTTACCTCCAGCCCCGCCTCTTTTAAAGCTTCCTCCAGAGCCGATACAAACCCTTTGACTTTGGCTGCTTGTGGCCCTTCTTCTCCGCGTAAGGTTAGGGGAACTCCCACAACTACTGCTTCAACTTCCCATTGGCGGAAAAGAGGGGGAATTTCTTCCAAGGCTTTTTCCCTTAAGATAAGCCCTTTGGGGAAAGCCATCCTCCTTTCGGGGTCGCTCAGGGCTATGCCTATGCGCTTTTCTCCAACATCCAGAGCGGCTATCCTCTTCATCCAGCCTTTATTTTTACCTCTATCCTGAAGGGGAGCCAAGGGACCCGGCCCAACCAGCTTGGTGATATTTCCAAAGAAGGCTCCCGGCGGAGGGGCAAAGCTTTCAGTTTCTCTATGGCCTTGGGTATGGGCAAGCCTCTGATTTCGTCTCGGACCAGGGCTTTATCTATCTTGGCCACGGCAGGAGCTTTGACTTTTAGCTTCACTTGGTATTTGCCATCCTCCTCTTGAGCTTCTAAAGCCTCAAACTTCATTTCCTCCGCCAGAAGCTCATAGCCTGATGGGATTTGCGGCGATAAAGCTTCGCTGGCTAAGACTTTGAGGTCGCTTCGGCTCACTGCCAGAGCCACAGCTACGGCCTTCAGTTCCAAACCGAGCTGGTCTGCTACTTCGTCCACAAAATGGTCGTAACTTTCTTGGGCTGGTATTACGGTTATGGTCTGAGGTATGAGGAAAGAATCAGGGGGGAGCTGGCTTAGAAAGGTCTGATAGGCTTCCTGGTGGAGGTTCTGGAGGACTAAACCTTTGAGCCTTTCCTTGTCCTCTTTGGTAACTACATTTACTGGCTTGAGGGTCCCGCCGGAAGTGGGTGAAGGGTTGTAGACTTGGACTTTGAAGGCCAATGCTCCTTCAACCCTGTTTATGAGGTATGCTCCCACATTGCCCTGGGGGCCGGGGTCTAAGGCTACTATCCGGGCTTCGGCTTGACTCTGATAGAAAGCTGGCAGGGTTACGGTGGTCACGGTGGTAAATTTAACGTTTTCGCCTGTGGAGGTGGAAACTATTACTCCTGGCGGTATGGTTATTTCCTGCGTTGTCTTGTTTATGAAAATGACTGTTCCAGAGGCTTTTTGGTCGGGCACATACTTCTGGGTTGAGGTTGGGATTGAGCCTCTGCCCGAAAGCTCAATGCGTAGCCTCTTGGCCGGTATGGCCGCTTGAGCTCGGTTCAAGCGGTTTATGCCGGGATCGGCTTTGAATTGGAAGGAGGCTTCAACCGTCTGAGCCATGGGGGTAAGTTCTACTCTGGCGGATGGAACCAGGAGGGCTACCCCGATCAGGATGGCGAGGATAAAGGGAAGGGTTATGAAGAGGAGGGCTAAAGGTGATATCTCTTCCGCTTGAGTGGGTTGGAGGGAAGGGGCTTTTAGGGCCTTGCTTTCAGAAGGTAAAGCTTTGAGGCCGGCTTCCTTGGCCAGGGAACGGATGAGCGGGTCCTTTGTGACTAAAACGAGGTCCAATGCCAAATCATGGGCTTTGCGCTTCAGAAGTTTGAGGTTTATAGGGTTAGAAAGGGCTTTCTGCCCCGGTGGGACGATAAGGATAACCTGGTTGGTCCTGAGCCAATCCAGCCGGTCCCTTATTGAAATTATGTCTTCTTCTCTATCAAGCTCAATCCTCTCCACAGGGGTTCATTCCTTGAGGGCTTTGGCTACCAGTTCTGGAACTAAGCGCAGGGCTTCTTCTATGCGGGATTTATCCCGGCCTCCGGCCTGGGCCATGGTAGCCTTGCCTCCCCCGCCTCCACCCACTACCTTGGCTATTTCCTTTACTAAGTGGCCAGCGTGCAGGCCTTTTTCAACTAAGTCTTCAGTGATGGCGGCTATGAAGAAAGGCTTCCCGTTCAAAACCGTAGCCAAGGTGACGACGGCACTGCCCAGGGCTTCCCGAAGCCAATCGCTCATTTCTCTCAAAATGTCCTCGTTTTCCACTTCCTCAACCTTGGCCGCAATTACGCTAACTTCTTTCACTTTTATGGCTTTATCCAAAAGGCTTTCGTAAATCTTGCGGGCCAGGGCCCTCTGCAATTTCTGGATTTCTTTATCCTTGTTCTGGAGCTCTCCCATTAAGGCCAGGACTCGTCGGTCTACCTCCTCCGGTGGGCAGGAGAGGAAGGCGGCGGTAGATTCAAGGACTTGCAGGCGTTCCATGGCCAATTCCAAAGCGTACCGTCCGGTGACCGCTTCAATCCTCCTTACTCCGGTCCCAACCCCTTGTTCTGATAGGATATGGAAGAAGCCGATTTCGCCAGTGTTGGAAACGTGTGTCCCTCCGCAGAGCTCTTTGCTTATGATTTCGTCAGGGTAGCCGATTACCAGCATCCTTACTTCTTCACCGTATTTCTCCTCAAATAGGGCGATGGCCCCTTGGGCTATGGCTTCTTTGTAGGTGGTGTGGACCACTTGGACCGGATAGTTGGCTAAGATTATCTCGTTCACCATCCTTTCCAGGTCGCTTATTTGAGTTTGGGTAAGCATTCCGGTATGGGTGAAGTCAAAGCGCAAGCGGTCGGGAGCGACTAAGGAGCCGGTTTGGTAGACGTGCCGGCCAAGGAGGCGGCGAAGCTGGCTGTGGAGGATGTGAGTAGCAGTGTGGTTCCGGGCTATATCCATCCTCCTCTCGGCATCTACAGTGGCCCAGACTTCGTCCCCAACCCTTGCCACGCCTTCTACAATCTTGCCTTTGTGGATTATCAGGCCTGGGAGGGGGCGAAGCATGTCTTCCACTTCCATTTCCCAAACTGTTTCTTCGCCGTCAGTGGAGCGGGTGCACGTTATCCAGCCGGTGTCGCTCACCTGCCCTCCGCTTTCTACGTAGAAGGGGGTTCTGGGCAGGACTATTTCCACTTCATCCCCTTTGTGCGCTACGCTTACCCTTTGCCCCCCTTTGATTATGGCTACTACCTTGGTCCTTACCTCTATCTCTGTTTCGTAAAGGTGTTCAACCCCGCCTTCTGGGATAGCTCCTTCTCGCTTCAGTTGTTCGTAGAGGTTGCTGTAAAATTCGGCCTTTTTGAGTTCTTCTTCTTCCAGTTCAAAGGCTGTGGCGGCACGAGCCCTTTCTCTCTGGGCCTCCATAGCTCGGTTGAACCCTTCCTCGTCTACTTCAAAACCCCTTTCACGAGCTACTACCCTGGTCAAATCAAGGGGGAAGCCGTAGGTATCGTAGAGGCGGAAGGCTTCTTCGCCAGGGATAATCCTTTGGCCTTTGGAGGCCAAATCGGCTATGAGGGTGTCCAGGAGGTTCAGGCCGATGTCCAAAGTCTGTTGGAACCTTTCCTCTTCCTGGGTTATGAGGTTTTTGATGAAGTCACGGCGCAGGGGTAGTTCGGTGTAATGGTGGCCCATGATTTCAATGACTTTGTCGGCGATGTGGGCCAGGAAAGGCCCCCTGAATCCGAGTTTGCGGCCGTGTCGGGCAGCTCTCCTCAGAATCATCCTCAGGATGTACCCTCGGCCTTCGTTGGACGGTATTACCCCATCTCCTATGAGGAAAGTTATAGCACGGCCGTGGTCAGCTATTACCCTGTAGGAGACGATGTTTTCCAAAACTTGCTCATCGGAATGGCCAAGCAGCTCCTTGGTTTTGAGTATGATGGGCCAGAAGAGGTCGGTTTCGTAGTTGGATTCAACCCCTTGCATTACAGCGGTTATCCTTTCCAGGCCCATTCCGGTATCTATGCTTGGGCGAGGCAA
>JAPWUT010000083.1 GCA_028275425.1 Anaerolineae bacterium
AAAAGCATAAGTTGGGAATGCAAGTGGGGGAGGGGCAAGTCTTGCCTGGCCGTAAACGACCAGGCTCAGCGAAAGAGCGAGGCTAAAACGCCTCTTTCTGCTCCCCCACACCCCCTGCCAGGGGGCTTCGCCCCCTGGACCTCCGTTTGCCCGCCCCCGCTGGCTTAGGGCTTGCCGGCGTTTTGGGTCCCCCTCGTGGCTGGGTGGCTAATGTGGGCAACTCGCCCCCTCTTTTTTTATTTTGGGGGCACATCCCCCAAACCCCCTGGGAGGGGGCGGAGCCCCCTCCACCCCCCTTCCCCACCCCCGCTGGCTTAGGGTTTGCCAGCGTTTTGGGTCCCACTCGTGGGCGGGTTGCAGGGGTTGGTAACTCGCCCCTTTTTAAGTTTTCGTGGGGGGACACCCCCCATACCCCCTGCCATGGGGGCATAGCCCCCCTGGACCCCCATTTGCCCACCCCCGCTGGCTTAGGGTTTGCCAGCGTTTTGGGTCCCACTCGTGGGCGGGTTGCAGGGGTTGGTAACTCGCCCCTTTTTAAGTCTTCGTGGGGGGACACCCCCCATACCCCCTGCCATGGGGGTTTCACCCCCCTGGACCCCCTGTTTTGCCCACCCTCGTAGGCTACGGGTTTGCCGGCGTTTTGGGTCCCACTCGTGGCTGAGTTAGCCTCCCCCCGGCTCTCGCCAAATTTTCCCCCCTTCCCTCGCAGGGAAGGGGGTCAGGGGGTTAGGTCAGAAAAGCACATCCCCCAAGCTCCCATGGCCCCT
Source organism: Anaerolineae bacterium (assembly GCA_028275425.1). Lineage (GTDB taxonomy): Bacteria > Chloroflexota > Anaerolineae > SpSt-600 > SpSt-600 > SpSt-600. The sequence continues at coordinate 768 of JAPWUT010000083.1, forward strand.
CCAGTTTAATCAAGATCAGGGCCGAAGAAAGATGCCCGACGAATTTGGGGCGCTCTCATCCCCTTGCTGAAAGCTTGCTATGATTGCTCTTCTGTGCTATACTTAAATTAGGCCGGATGCCGCTAAGGTCAACCTTAGGGAGCCTCATTCTCCCCAAGGAAAGGCAAAAACGGGGTCCGTCTCAAATAAGGCGAAAGGGGGAAAAATGCGTTCAACCCATTTGTTTCTTGTGGCTCTTGTAGTCCTGAGCCTAATGGTGAATGCTTGTGCACCATCTAAAACCAAGCTCACGCCACAAGGTTCACAATCAACGCCAGTTTCTTCCGCCTCCGGAGAGTGGCTCAGCGCCAAAGAAGCAGTGGCATTGGCCTATGCCGCCTTGACAGCCAAATGGAAATCCGCCGCTAAATTGGCTTTCGTCGGCCGCTATTCGCGCTTCTGTAATGTTGACTGTTCTCCCCTTTTGGTGGAGAAGGATACTGGCATCGGGTCCGATGGCCGCCAGACACATTGGATTGTTATTTTTGCTGATGGGGCAACTTACACTTCAGCAGATGTTTTCTATGTTGAAAAAGGTAAGGCCAAGCTGGTCGCCTCCGACATAGCTACGATTCGCCCGGCTCAGTTGTTTGATTTGGAGGGGTGGGTTGATTCAACTGAAATACAGTTCCGCTCATCCCAGCGGGTTGGCCTGGAACTTAAGACGAACGAGCCTTTTGTCGGCATAGATGCTGACTTAAAAGCTTACCCCTTGCTATGGCTGGCCGAGACCTCTTTTGGCCGGTACGATATTTACGACGCCACGATTGGTAAGTTTATCAAGTCGCGCTGAGCACAAATCAAGGATGCGTAATGCAAAAAGGCCATAACGTGATAAGTTTTGGCTGTTAACGCAATTTTGATAAGGAGGTACATAAACCAAGTTTTGTAGCCGGTGCGGGAGCCCTCTTTCCCCGGAGGACCGCTTTTGTAGCCATTGCGGTGCGCCCGTCCCTTCTTCCCAGCCGTCCGAAGCAGCTGCTCCGTCCCCTTCGGCTGAGCCTATTGTGGATGTCATTCCCGTTCAACAGCGGAGCGGCTTTATGGGGCTGACTGTTAAGTCCTTCAATATGATTTTGACCCCTCAGCGGCTGATTCTGCTCCCCATCACAAAAGAGGAAATGAACGAGGCCGTTAAGACGGCGCGGGAACGGGCCCGCGCTGCCGGCAAGGGCTTATTCGGGCAATGGGGGGCACAAATGGCTTGGATGCAGGTGCTCTACGAGAGGTATCGGGCTACACCGGTGGAAGACTTGGCCCGGACCCCCGGCAGCACTGTGATTTGGAATCAGGAGGTCCGCTCCATTCACCTGAAAGACATTCGGGGAACGAGTAAGGAATCTCGTTCTTACTCTACAATCAGCATTGAAACCAGCCGCGGCACTTTCAAGTTTGAATTGTTGACGATGAGGGCCGGCGAGGCCCGGAAGAGTTTGCAACAGACCCTGAGTGAGAAGGTCCGTTAGGAAGTGCCCAAAGAAGACGGGAATCGGAGCAGGCAACGGCTCTGTTAGTGGTGGCGGTTCCTCTTTAAAGCTTTTAGCAGCTCCTCCAGGGGCAGAGTGTTAACCACGTCCTTGGGTTCGGCCCAGCCACGTCGCGCCATCGCTACACCAAATTCCAAAGAGTCAAGGCCATATAGGTTGTGGGCATCGCTATCTATGGCTAATTTGACCCCCATTTCCACTGCCCTACGGATGTAGACATCGTCCAAATCCAGCCTATCGGGAGTGCCGTTGACCTCTAAGATAGTGCCTGTTTCCTTGGCTACTCTAAGAACCTCATCCATATCCACCGCGCTTTCTTCACGCTGGCCCAATATTCGCCCCGAGGGGTGCCCTATTATATCCACGTAAGGGTTGCGCATCGCATTTATCACCCTGGCCGTAATTCGTTCCCTCTCTTGCCTTAGCCCGGTGTGGATAGATGCGATGACCAAATCCAGCGAGGCCAAGATTTCGTCAGGATAATCCAGGGAGCCATCGGCCCTTATTTCCACTTCTGCGCCCTGGAGGAGCCTGAAGTCGCTCCAGCGCCGGTTTAGCTCATCAATGATGGCCCTTTGTTCTTTCAACCTCTCAGGGGTAAGGCCCTTAGCTATCCCAAGTCCATGGCTGTGGTCGGATATCACCAGGTATTGGTAGCCGCGGCGGCGAGCAGCTTCGGCAATCTCTTCAATGGAAGAGGCACCATCGCTCCAGTTGGTGTGAACGTGCAGGTCGCCCCTTATATCCCCAAGCTCTACCAGGCGTGGAAGCCTTCCCTCCTTGGCCGCTTCTATCTCGCCCCTGTTCTCCCTAAGCTCCGGTGGAATCCATTCCAGCCCCAAGGTGTGGTAAACGTCTTCCTCTTCGGGGCAGAGGATTTCCTCTTCCCCCCGCTTGAAGCCATATTCGCTCAAGCTTAAGCCCATATCCAGGGCTAATCCCCTCAGGGCCACGTTGTGCTCTTTGGAGCCGGTGAAGTATTGGAGCAGTGAACCGTACCTTTCCGGCGGGAGGACTCGGAGGTCTACTTGCAGGCCGCTATGCAGGAAGACAGTGGATTTGGTTGGGCCTTTCATTGACACTTCGGCCACTTGGGGCAAGCGGGTGAAGGTTTCTATGACTTCCTCCGGCTTGTGGGAGGAAGCCAAAAGGTCTATGTCCCCTATGGTGGCTTTCATCCGGCGTAGACTTCCAGCAGCGGTGACCTTTAAGGCGTGAGGGGTGGCTTCTTTTAAGGCTTTGATTAGCTCTTTGGCGACCGGTAAGGCCGTGGCTAAGGGGATGCGCTCGGAACGGCGGTAGAAGGCCTCAATCCCGGCCAAAATCTTAGCTTCAGACTTAACCCCAAGGCCTGGCAGTGTCCGGAGCTTCCCTTCCCTGGCAGCTCTTTCCAGCTCCTGGATGGAAGTTATCCCCAGCTTTTCCCAGACCAGCTTAGCGGTCTTCGGTCCTACCTCTGGAACTTGGAGTAGGCTTACCACTCCAGGAGGGATTTCCTCCTTAAGCTCCTCATAGAAGCTCATTTTCCCGGTGCGGAGGAGCTCATCCAACTTCTCGGCCAGGGATTTACCTACGCCCGGTATCTCCAGAAGCTTACCTTCGCGCCAGACGTCTTCAATGTCTCGGCCCAAGTATTCAATGTTATCGGCTGCCCTGCGGTAGGCCAGGGCTTTGTAGACAATCTCTCCCTTAATCTCCAGCATATCGGCGATGCGTCTGAGAATCTCGGCCACTTCCTTATTGGTCATCTCCTGACCCCTACATTGTAATACCGCCCCTTCCAAGCTAAGCCTTTCCCAATCAAGGAGCACCTTACCGAGTTAATTATCATAAGCAAAGTCAGGCCGATGGTCAAAAAGCTGAAGAAGGGGACAAGCCTGGATAGCTTGAACCGCTTGGCCACCTTGTAGTGCATCAACCAGGCTAAACCGATTTGAAATGATGGCACCCAGAAGGTCAAAAGGTTGAACTCCCTGAAGGCCACACTTTGGAAGACCAGGAAATAGGGGTAAATGAATAGCGACCACCCCACAGCGATGTACAAGGCGGCAGTGAAGAGCGAGTAATCCAGTGCACCGAATATGCTCTTAGATAGGCCGTTCCATATCTCCCAGAAATTGCGGTAGAAGCGCACCGAAACCAAATCCGTCCCATCCATCAGAGCTATGCGGCCTCCGGTTCTCTTTACCTCCCTGGCCAAGGCTATATCGTCCACTATGTTATCTCGGATGGCCTCGTAGCCTCCGGCCTTAAGGTAAGCCTCCTTTTTGACCAGCATGAATGGGCCAAGGGCCATCGCTACGCGTGGGTGCGGTATTGAGTTCATTAAGCCAAGGGGCCAAAACCCAAGGAGGCCAAAAGGTATTACGGGCAAAAGCACTTTCTCCCAGAAGGAACCGGTTACTATGTGCGGGATGAGGCTGAGGAAATCGGCTTCTTCCTGTATTGCGCCCCTTAACGAAGCTGAGATGGAGCAAGGGGAATGAACGGTATCGGCATCAGTAAAGAGGAGCCATTCTCCATGGGCCAGCTGGGCCAGTTGATAGCAGGCATAGTTTTTGCCTATCCAGCCCGGCGGCAAGGGCTTACCCTTCACCAAGGTTAGCTCTCGGCTTCTTGCAGCCATCTCTTCCACAATAGAGGCCGTTCGGTCGGAGGAATCGTCGTCCAGAACTATGACTTCCTTTGAAGGGTAGTCTTGGGCCAAAAGGGAAGAGACGCAGCTCCCTATATTCCGTTCCTCATTCCGGGCTGGAACCAGAACCGAAACCATTGGTAGGTCTGGCGGGAGAAGGCCTTCTACCGGCGGCTTGCGAAGGAGGCGCAGATTGTTGAGCAGGTTGAGGAAGACGGCAAGGATAAGAAAGGTGACAACCGTTTGATACAAGGCCAACATGGCCGTTGCCCTTAGCGTTGGATAATCCCTTTGGGCTCAAACCAGCCGCTCTTTTGCCGGATGGCTGTCTCGTGCGGCCGGTCCAGGATTTTCTTGAAGGCCAGGACCATCATCAACCCCAGGATTTTGAGCCATTCACCGAAAGGAACCCAGAGGAGGGCCAGTAGGACCATGGAGCCAAGGCCTACTCCAGCGCTCACGTTGAAGTTGCGAGTTATGCCCCAGGCAATGCCCAGAAGGATTACCCCTATGAATATAGCTTGAGGTATGACGTTGAGGAGGAAGCCCAAGGCTACTGAAATTCCTTTCCCTCCCCGGCCTTTGAGGAAGATTGGGAAGCCGTGGCCCAGAATTGCAGCTAAGCCGGCTAAGTAAATGATGGTCTCGCTATTGGAAAAGTGCAGGGCAAGCCTGTAGACCACAAAACCTTTGGAAACGTCCAAGACCCCTGCCAAGAGGCCGGGTAGAGGCCCGGCAAGGTGCCAAACGTTCCTTGCTCCCACGTTCCCTTCCCCTTCGTAGCGGACATCTTTATTGGCAAGGAAGCGGGCTACAAGGTAAGAGAAGGGGATAGAGCCGATAAGGTAGGATAAAGCCAGAAGCAAAAGAATCTGTCCCATCATAGCTTCCCCTCCCATAGCGATATTTGCAGTTGCATGATACCACAGGAAATTTTGCTCGTCAAAATCGTCCCAAAAGTCCCAAAAATTCTGCCAATTTAAGGGCCCCAAGTTAGCCTTGGTGGATTAGCGTTCGCACCCTATGCCGTCTCCATCCACATCAAAGTGGTGGGGGTCGGGGGGAAGGACCCTGAATCTCCTATACGGTATATCCTTACAATCCAAATCTGGCGGTGGTGGGGGGATGCAGACATCGGGGTAAGAAGGGTCGCAGCGGGCGGAAGGTGTTGGGGTAGCTTGCCCCCAGAGTCCAAGCCTTTCCTCTCTGGCCTTCCTCTCGGCTTCAAGGAACAAATCGGCGCAGGAAACATCTGGTGGGTAAGTGTAGGCTTTGGCGTATCCGTTCCTTACTAAAGCATAGTTGACGAAGACTCCATCGGCAAAGACGTAGCGGAGAAGCCGGCCGTAGCGGTCGGTTTCGGAAACGTCTTTGAAGAGGAGAAGCTTTTTGCCCTGGACTAAAGAGGCATTGGCCTGAGTTGCTTCTTGGAAAAATTGCTCATCCCGCTCGGGGGCATCTATCCCTATGTAGCGGACCCTGTAGGTTTTGCCTTGGATGTTGACATCTATGGTATCCCCATCCAAAACGGCGATGGCCGAGGCCTCTTGGAAGTGCGTTTTGGGAACGCATTGAGCTTCTGGCGGGAGGGTAGGAAAGGCAATGGTGGGGATAGGGGTTGGGGTAGGGGTCAGGGTTGGAGAAGGCGAGCCCATCGGGTGCATTGCGATTATTCCTGCCAAGAGGCCGCATGCACATCCTATTCCCAGGAAGCCTATAGCTACGGCGATGTAAGGAAGGTAAGTTTTGAATTTGGGCATGGTCCTCCTCTCGGTAAAAGTATAGCGCTGGGAGTGGGAAATGCAAAATTTTAGAGGTTGCCCACCCTCGTAGGCTTTGGGTTTGCCAGCGTATTGGGTCCCACTCGTGGGCTGGGTGACAAGATGGCGGGCACGCCCCCAATTTGGTTTTGTGGGGTGACACCCCCCACGCCCCCCGCCATGGGGGCTTCGCCCCCTGGACCCCATTTGTCCACCCTCGTAGGCTTTGGGTTTGCCAGCGTTTTGGGCCCAACTCGTGGGCTGGGTGACAAGATGGCGGGCACGCCCCCAATTTGGTTTTGTGGGGTGACACCCCCCACGCCCCCCGCCATGGGGGCTTCGCCCTCTGCCCCCCATTTGTCCACCCCCGTTGGCTTAGGGTTTGGCCAGCGTTTTGGGTCCCACTCGTGGCGGGTTTGCTAATGCGGGCTACTCGCCCCCTCTTTTGGTTTTGTGGGGGGACACCCCCCACAACCCCCTGCCA